>NZ_JAJNIS010000012.1:0-64917 GCF_022386375.1 Mammaliicoccus sp. K-M42
AACCGTTATTCAATCATTGCCCTTAATATCGCAGAAATCTATTCACACCCAGATTTTGTTCAACAAGAAGATATTGATACCCTAACTTCAAATATTTTTGAGTCCACCGATAAAGGACTATCTACTCAAAAAGCAGAAAATTATGCATTAAAACTATATAAATTAGCACGTGAGAGCTATCCAAATGTCAATCAAACTTCTTTTTTAGTAAAGAAAGTTCAATTGTTAATTCAACAATTAAAAAATTCGATTCAACAATTATCACAGTTAGATAAAGAGATGGTTGAATTATCTCAACAACTCGAATGTTTCGAAGTTATACGTTCAATTCCTGGTATTGGAGAACTAACAACGGCTATGATTATAGGTGAACTAGGAGATATCACAAAATTTAAATCCAATAAACAATTAAATGCCTATGTCGGTATTGATATCAAAAGATATCAATCTGGTAACACTCAATATAGAGACACTATTAATAAACGTGGAAATAAAAAAGCTCGGAGATTACTGTTTTGGGTCGTGATGAATATCATTAGGGGACAACGACATTATGATAATCACATTATTGATTATTACTATAAACTAAAAAAGCAGCCTAATGAGAAACCTCATAAGACTGCCGTGGTAGCTTGTATGAATCGTTTATTAAAAACAATCCATTACTTAGTTACTAATAATAGGTTATACGATTATCAAATGTCGCCACATTAAAATAATCATACAATCAAATATATATTAACACCTTATTAAAAAAAATAAAATCATAAGGTCTATTTTAGTATGCCATTTTTTAATACTAGTACTTGACTAATCGTAGGAAAAGAGGCTGAGACAATTAATTGTCCCAGCCCCTTATTTTGTATCTAATTTTATAATCTAACTTCTGATGTTTGGGTATATGTGTCTTCGCCTAAGTTAATCATAGACTCTGAAATATTTCTTGAGTGGTAACCAATTCTTTCAAGAATAGAAATCATATCTATATAAACGAGGCTGCCTTCTGGAGAACATTCTCCGGAACTTAATCGTTTTATGTGCTTTTTACGTAAATCGTGTTCTAATAAATATGAATCTTCACTTCTTTTAACGACTTCATCTTTTTTAATATAATCATAAACATCAAATACTTCGAATGTTTTTTCATATGATACTTTAACGTGATTATATAATTTATCAATACTTTGGTCTGCTTTATCTGATATATGAATATCTGATGATTGTTTTTTCTGAAGTTCATCTAAGTATGATTCTGTTAACGTTGATACTTTTAATATTGTTCTATTCACATCATATAAGACTGACAATCTTTCAGCATCTTTCGCAGATAATTTTTTCTCAGATAATTTATTTAAATACTGTCTAACATTATCGTACATGTTATCAACAGCTACATGTTTTTGTTTATGTTTTTTTAATGCTTTTTCATTTAAATTTCCAACATTATCTAGCATTGAAACTGTCATTTTACCAATGTTTTGAATTTCATTTTGTGCTTCTTGTAATGCAATACTTGGTGCTCTATTTATTAAATTATTATCTAAATATTTTGGTTTATATTTTTCATTTACATCTTCACCTGGAATAATTTTCGTAACAATCCAAGCTAATGCGAAAATAAATGGTAATTGAATTAACGTGTTCGTTATATTGAATGTACCATGTGCAAATGCGATAACCATTTTAGGGTTTAAGTTCAATGCATGATTGACCCACTGCATTGCTGCTTCGTAAAATGGTAATATTAATAAGAATATTGCAGCTCCGATGACATTAAACATAACATGTACGACTGCAACTCGTTTTGCAGCTATAGAACCAGCTAAACTTGCTAATATCGCTGTTATAGTTGTTCCAATATTATCTCCTAATAAAATCGGTAATGCACCATGTAATGATACTAAATCATTTGCATAGAATCCTTGTAAAATACCGATTGTTGCACTTGAACTTTGTATAATTAATGTTACAAACGTACCCGCTAATACGCCTAAAAATGGATTTGAAGACATATCCAACATAATTTGTTTAAATCCTTCTAGATCAGCTAATGGTTTCACTGCCCCACTCATTAATTCTAAACCATAGAATAATGAACCAATTCCAAAGAATACCATACCTATATTTTTAACTTTACGCTTTTGAACAAAGAATATTAAGAATGCACCTAATGCCAATATTGGTAAAGCATAATCACCAATATTAATACCGATTATAAAAGCTGTAACTGTTGTTCCGATGTTAGCACCCATAACAACACCAATAGCTTGTCTCATCGTCATAAATCCTGCACTAACTAGGCCTATAGTAATAACCGTTGTTCCCGAACTACTTTGTATTAGTATCGTAACAATCATACCTGCAAGCACACCCATTATTGGATTGCTCGTAAATCTATTTAATATACTTCTTAATCTATCTCCCGCTGCTGCTTGTAAGCCATCACCCATTTGCTTAATACCATATAGAAAAATACCTAAACCACCAATAAATGTAAAGATAATTTCTAAAGCCGACAGTTCCATAAGACACCTCTTTAAAGTTTTTGTAACCATTGTGAATATTAACCTATAATTGTAAATCTAGTGTAAAGATTTAATTAACTTTCCTTTAAGTTAACAAAAAATCGCTTACATTTGCAATATTTTTATGAAATATAAATAATTAGATACTCGTGTTTTCATATAGTTTCATTTATTCGTATTTATGATTATTCACTGATAAAATAAAATAATAATAAAAAACGAGGAGATTAACATGAAAAATTCAGACTTAATAGCACCAGAAACATACAACATTGTTAATGAAATCGAAAAACATACTGCCGACGAATCTAAAGAAGCGATTGTTTTTGAAGATGTTGAAGGCAAAGTTCAAACTATTACTTATTCAAAACTTATAAAAAATGCTAATAGAGTTGGAAACATATTTAAAGAACACGGTCTTAAAAAAGGCGATAAAGTGCTCATTCTAATGCCTCGTTCAATTAAAACATATGAAATATACATTGCAGCACTTAAACTTGGCATTATCATAATCCCAAGTTCTGAAATGTTACGTACGAAAGATTTGCAACATAGAATCACACACGGTGAAGTTAATGCTGTAGTCGTAATCGATCAATGCACAATTGAATTTGAAGGTATTAAAGAATTCAATCAATTAACAAAATTTGTTGTAGGATCTAAACAAGAAAATTGGATATCAATTGATGATGAAATACAAGAAGCTAGTGAAGAACTAGTTGTTGATGAAACAAAAAGAGATGATGTCGCAATTTTATCTTATACATCAGGTACAACAGGACTACCTAAAGCTGTTATCCATACACATGGTTGGGGTTATGCACACATACAAACTGCACCAAAACACTGGTTAAGTATTACTGAATCAGATACTGTTTGGGCAACTGCTGCACCTGGATGGCAAAAATGGATTTGGAGTCCTTTCTTATCAATTCTAGGTTCAGGTGCAAAAGCATTCGTATATAACGGTAAATTTAACGCAGCAAAATATTTAGACTTACTAGAAAAGCACCAAATAAACGCATTATGCTGTACACCAACAGAATATCGTTTAATGGCTAAGTTACCAAATTTATCTGACTATACATTAGAAAATCTTCACAGTGCTGTATCAGCAGGTGAACCATTAAATAAAGAAGTAATAGAACAATTCCAAAGTAACTTCAACATTAAAGTAAGAGATGGATATGGCCAAACTGAAAACACATTACTTATTGCATTTTTAAAAGATACAGAAAGTAGACCAGGAGCAATGGGTAAAGCAATACCTGGTAGTCACGTAGCAGTTATCGATGAAGACGGTGAACCTATAACAAATGGAAAAGTTGGCGACATAGCCGTTTCATTAGATTCACCATCATTATTCAAAGGATACTATAAAGATGAAGAACGTACAGAAAAATCAAAACGAGGTGACTATTATGTAACTGGAGACCGCGCTCAATTAGACGAAGACGGTTACTTCTGGTTCATGGGTAGAGAAGACGACATCATCATTAGTTCTGGATATACAATAGGACCGTTCGAAGTAGAAGATTCTTTAACTAAACACCCTAAAGTACAAGAATGTGCAGTTGTTGCAAGCCCAGATGAAATAAGAGGTAACATCGTAAAAGCATTCGTTATCTTGCAAAACGATATCACTGGCAATGACGAACTCGTAAAAGAATTACAAAGCTATGTCAAAAAAGATGTAGCACCATATAAATATCCAAGAGCAATCGAATTCGTAACTGAATTACCAAAAACTAACTCAGGCAAAATCAGACGAATAGAATTAAGAGAAGCCGAAAAACAAAAATATAATAAATAGTATCATAACGAAAATGAATAGAAGCTGGGACAATTAATTGTCTCAGCTTCTTATTTTATGGCATTAATATTGGATATGTCTTCGGTTAACTTCCGAGTTAATCTACAACTTACCCTATCTCTTCGATTAACTTCTGAGTTAATCTACAACTTACCCTATCTCTTCGATTAACTTCTGAGTTAATCTACAACTTGCCCTATCTCTTAGATTAACTTCTGAATTAATCTACAACTTACCCTATCTCTTAGATTAACTACTGAATTAATCTACAACTTATGCCATCTCTTCGATTAACTCCTTAATTAATCTACAACTTATGCCATCTCTTCGATTAACTCCTTAATTAATCTACAACTCACCCCATCTCTTCGATTAACTTCCAAATTAATCTACAACTTACACAATCTCTTAGATTAACGACTGAGTTAATCTACAACTTGCCCTATGTCTTAGATTAACTTCCGAATTAATCTACAACTTACTCCATCTCTTAGATTAACTACTGAGTTAATCTACAACTTACCCAACTCAATTCCTCTAAATAAAAAAAGCATTCGATTCAAAGAATCGAATGCTTTCTACTTATTATCTTACATATTCAAATATACCTGCTGCGCCCATTCCTACTCCGATACACATTGTAACCATACCGTATTTAGTGTCTGGTCGTTTACTCATTTCAGATAATAACTTACCTGTTAACATTGCACCGGTTGCACCGAGTGGATGTCCTAATGCTATTGCACCACCGTTAACGTTTGTTTTATTAATATCTAAACCTACTTCATTTATTGAAGCTACTGTTTGTGATGCAAATGCTTCGTTTAATTCTACTAAATCGATATCATCTACTGATAGGTTTGTTAATTCTAATACTTCTGGTATTGCATAAGCTGGTCCAATACCCATTAATTTAGGATCTACCCCTACTGCTTTGAACCCTACAAATTTAGCTATAGGCTTGATTCCTAGTTCTTTCACTTTGTCTCCAGACATCAATACTACAAAACCTGCACCGTCTGTAAGTGGTGCCGACGTACCTGCTGTTACTGTACCATCTGCTTTAAATACGGTTCTCAATTTAGATAAAGATTCTAAATTTGTATCAGGTCGTATTAATTCGTCTTGTTTAAATTCTTCTTTTGTTATAGATGGTCCATTTTTATCATAGCTCACTTTATGCACGTTTATAGGTATAATTTCATCTTCAAATTTCCCTGATTTTTGTGCTTCAGCTGCTCTTTTATGGCTTTCTACTGCATATTTGTCTTGTGCTTCTCTAGAAACTTTATATTCTTCAGCAACCATTTCTGCTGTTAATCCCATTGGGTATGAAACGCCAGTATCCGCTTCTTGTAACTCTGGATTATTTGTTGGCTCATTACCACCCATTGGTACGGCACTCATTAATTCAACGCCACCTGCTACAAGCACATCTGCCTGCTCAGACATAATTTCATTCGCTGCTATCGCAATGGTTTGCAAGCCTGAAGAACAATAACGATTAACAGTTTGTCCAGGCACTTCATTTGGTAATCCAGCAAGTAATGCTATTGAACGCGCGATATTTTGACCTTGTAATCCTTCAGGAAAAGAGTTCCCCACGATAACATCTTGAACCATACTACCATCAAATGTACCACCTACACGATTGAGTACACCTTTTAATACTTGAGCTGCAACTTCATCAGGTCTTTCATGAAATAATGCACCACCTGGTTTAGCTTTACCTGCTGCAGAACGTCCGTATGCTACTATATATGCCTCTTGCATTGATATCCATCCTCTCTTATTCAACACTTCATTAGTTACGTAATGGTTTACCTTTTTCTAACATATGCGTAATACGATCATATGTTTTTTCATTTTTGAGTAGAGATAAAAAGCCTTCTCGTTCAAGCTTTTGAATATATCGTTGATTAATATACGTATTACGAGGTAAATCTCCACCTGCAAGTATATGTGCAACTTTTAAAGTAATTTCGTAGTCATAATCACTAATGAAGTGACCAATTCTTTGCGCATCTAGTTCAGCTTGTGCTAAAGCTTTAAAATCTCTGCCTAGCGCTGGATATTGAGCTTTAGGTTTAGGAATATAGTTTGCTTCAGATTCATATCTCGCTTTATTTAAAGCAACTTCAACACGTCTTTCTTTGTTGAAAATGATTGTATCGATATCTCTTAAATAACCATATCTCTTAGCTTCGTATGCATTTGTAGATACTTTAGCTAAACCTACATTCATTAATACTTTCGTAATCGATGCTTGTTTATCATCATTTTTATGATTTGTTCTAAGTACTCTATCTGCAAACTCTGCTAATCCACCACCTGAAGGTAATAGACCTACACCAGTTTCAACTAATCCAATGTATGTTTCACTCGCAGCAACGATAAATGGTGAATGTAAGACAACTTCACAACCGCCACCTAAAGCTCTACCATGAACTGCAGTTACGATAGGTTTAAGTGAATATTTCATTCTGCCGAAACTTTCATGTAATTTATCAATTGCCGGACCTACTAATTCATCTACTTTCTGACTTTCATGTGCTTGTTTCATTAAGAACAAGTTTGCACCGACACTAAAATTATTACCATCTGCATATATAACCATGCTTGTATAGTCTTCTTGTTCTAATAAATCAATCGATTCTATTAAGTCGTTCGCAAAGCCATCAGATATAATATTATTTTTACTTTGAATTTTGAGTAATAATTGATTTTTGTTTGCTACTGATAAATTAGAATCTTCTCTATTCCAAACTTCACGGTCAATAAAAGCTGATGTCGGTGTAACACGTTCTATTGATTCACCTTCTTTATAGAAGCCACCGCTTTGTTGTTCGATCCATTCAGGTAATTCACCGAGTTCTTGTTTCATTCTATCTTTAACACGGTCAAAACCCATTAAGTCCCAAAGTTGGAACGGTCCTTTTTTCCAGTTAAATCCCCATACAAGCGCACGGTCTACATCTTTAAAGTCAGATGCAGCTTTAGGCACATTAATCGCTGAATAGTAGAAATTATTTCTTAATGTTTCCCATAAGAATTTACCTGCATCATCTTCAGCATTAAAAATAACATCTAAATTAGATTTTAAGTCTTTACTAAATTTAGTAAGAATTTCGAATTTAGGCGGTTCAGGTTGTACGTACGTATCGCTTTCTATATCGTAAACGAGTCTTGTCTTTTTTTCTTTTTTATAGAAACCTTGTTTCGTTTTTCTACCTAACGAGCCATTTTTAACAAGTGTATCGGCAACTTTAGTATCTTTGAAATAAGGTTGCTCTTCAGGAACTTGTTGGAGTCCTCTCGTAACGGTAACGGCTATATCTAAACCAACTAAGTCAGATAAACCATATGTTCCGGTACTCGGTCTACCAATTGCTCTACCTGTTAAAGCATCTACTTCAATAATTGAAAACCCTTGTTCTTCGCCACGATACATAATGTCATTCATCGTTTGTGTACCAACTCTGTTCGCTACAAATCCAGGCACGTCATTCGCAACGACTACCCCTTTACCAAGTACTTCTTCAGCGAATACTTGTGTTCTTTCAACGATCGCATCTGACGTATTACGATTCGGAATGACCTCTACAAGTTTCATAATGCGAGGTGGATTAAAGAAATGTAATCCTAAAAATCTTTCTTTATCTTGATCGTTAAATGCTTTAGATATTGCTTCAATTGGAATACCTGAAGTATTCGTCGCGAATATCGCATTATCTTTCGCAACTTGAGTAACTTGCTTCCAAACTTGATGTTTAATATCTAATTCTTCTTTAACCGCTTCAATATAAATATCTGCATCATCTTCACCTGTTAAATCATCTTGGAAATTACCGTAAGATAAATTAGATGCAAATTCTAAATCGAATAATAAAGGTCTTTTAGCATCTGTAATCACATCATATGCTTTTTTAGAAATTTTATTCGGGTCTTTTTCATCGATTACTATATCTAATAATTTTACTTTTAAACCTGCATTCACTAATAGTGCAGCAATTTGGCTACCCATTGTACCTGCACCTAGAACGGTCGCTTTACTTATCGTCATAAAAAGTCCTCCAAATTCATATATTCTGAGTGTGTTTCATCTTGCTCAGTTAGCTTAAATAAATGCTGAATCTCCAGTTAATGCACGTCCAATTAACAGTGCATTGATTTCGTGTGTACCTTCGTATGTGTATACTGCTTCTGCATCTGAGAAGAATCTCGCAATATCATATTCAGCTAAAATACCGTTACCACCTGTGATACCTCGACCCATTGCGACAGATTCTCTTAATCTAAGCGAGTTCATCATCTTAGCAGTTGAAGTGGCAACTTCGTCATATTCACCATTTTCTTGCATTCTAGCAAGTTGAGCACATATAGACATTGAGTGTGCTAAATTCCCTTGCATCATTGCTAATTTCTCTTGGATTAGTTGATATTTACTAATTTCTTTACCGAACTGTTTACGTTCTGTTACATAATCAAGTGTTGCGCGTAAAGCACCTGCTAAAGCACCCGTTGCCATATAAGCAACACCTGCACGTGTAGAATAAAGTACTTTCGCAATATCTTTAAAACCATTTATATTTTGAAGTCTTTGATCTTCTTCAACTTCTACATTGTCTAATTTAATAATTGTATTTGGGATGATTCTTAAAGCAATTTTATTTTCAATCACTTCAATATCTACACCTGCTTGTTCTGGTCTAACAATAAAGCCTTTAGGTTTACCTGTTTCAACATCAACAGCATATACTGGAATAACATCCGCTAAATTTGCGCCGCCTATCCATTTCTTTTCACCATTTAAAATCCATTTATCTCCTTCACGTTTTGCAGTTGTTTCAAGACCACCTGCAACATCTGATCCATGTTCTGGTTCAGTTAACGCAAAGCATGTTCTTAGTTCATGTGATTGTAATTTAGGGATATAGTATGCAACTTGTTCTTTACTACCACCGAATAAGAATGAATTATGTCCTAATCCTTGATGGACACCTAATAATGTCACTAAAGATACATCGAATCGTGCTACGACATAAGACATGAAAAATTGGAATAATTGACTAGGTGTCTTAGCACCTTCACGCCCTTCAAATAATAATGGATTTTGGAAATAGTTGAGTTTACCCATATCATCGAAGAAGTCTTCTGGCACTGTCGCATTCACCCAATGTTCGTTGATCGTTGGACGATATTTTTCTTCTAATAAATCATCAAGTTGCTTTAAGAACTTGACTTCACCATCTGTTAATTGTTTCGAAATATTCAATACATCCTCTGGGAATAATGCTTTTAACGTTTCTAATTTTGTTGACATATAAATGACCTCCAAATATTATTAAAGCGCTTACATATTTCTCTAAAAAAATTTAGTATTCATGTTAGCGTCATCTTTGTTTATTGTTGAAACTTTCTCTTCATCATTTCTTTCACTTCTAACTTGTCTGGTTTAGCAGTTGAAGTTAATGGCATTTTCGTCACGGATAGATAATTTTTAGGTACTTTGTAACTCGCTAAGTTCTCACGCATATAAGCATCTAATTTCTCTACGAAATCTGGGTCTTGTTCATTCAGTAACACAGCAGCCGCTACAGTTTCTCCAAATTTTTCATTTTCATAACCTACGACGACACATTGTGCGACGAGTGGATGACCAGCTAGAACGATTTCAACTTCAGATGGCAAGACGTTCTCTCCACCTGTAATAATCAGTTCTTTTTTTCTATCTACGATAAATATATCGCCATCTTCATCTATACGTGCTAAATCACCTGTTAAGAAATAGCCATCATGGAAAGATTTATCCGTTTCTTCTTGTTTTTGCCAATAACCTGGTGTAACTTGTTTACCTTTAATCGCTAATTCACCAATTTCACCTACAGGTACGTCATTGAAATCTTCATCAAATAATCTTGATTCTACGTACATGACAGGCTTCCCTATACTCATTGGCTTTTTAAGTGAATTAGTAGGTGTATTTATCATCGCTAATGGTGCTTCTGTTAAGCCATAACCATTAATAATATTTAACCCCATGCTTGCAAATTTTTTCTGAACACCAGGTAACGGTGCTGAACCACCTTGAATAAGAAAATCAATATTGTCAAAGTTCTTCACATCAAAGTTAGGTGCTACTAACATGGCGTAATACATTGTTGGAATAAGCGATAAGTAATTCGGTTTGTATTTAGCCATTAAATCATTGAGTTGTTCACCTTCGAAGTAACGATGTAATACGAGTGAACCACCTGCCATCAATAACGGAATGACTAAATCATTAAACCCAAATACATGGAACATCGGTAACGAAATAATAGATGAAAATCCTGAATTCACTTTATAAGTGAGTATCGTATTAATCGCATTCGATGTGAATGAATCATAAGTGAACATGACACCCTTTGGTAATCCTGTTGTACCACTTGTGTACATTAATGCCGCTAAATCATCACGACCTACATCTACTGTCTTGAATGGTTTATGATTTTTAGGATTTACAAGTTCATCATATTCAGGTGAATCGATATCCATGTGTAAATAGTCATCTGCAATCCCTTGTAAACTACTTAAATGACGATTTGCATAGAATATAAACTTCACACCTGAATCTTCAATAACACTTTCAATTTCGTTCGGTTTGAGTCTCCAGTTCATTGGGAAGTATACTGCGCCAATCTTAAATGAAGCGAATAGTAAGTCAATCACCGCTACATCATTAGGTGCAAATATCCCAACGACATCTCCCTTTTTTATGCCTTGTTCTTCAAGATGGTTGGCCAAGTTTTCAGCACGAATATTTAAATCTTGATAAGTCCATTCTGTTCCTTTTAGTGGATCGGTAACTGCTGCCTTTTCTTCGTCATATTGCGCTCTCGTTTTAATCCAATCGTAATTCATATTAAACTACCCCCTTAATAGTTTGAACCATTGTCTTTAATACGTTGTTGCAATCCTCCCCAATTTTCTTGATAAATTTGCTGATCCGTTACTTTAAGTTCTTCAGCAATTATCGGTTGAAATGCTATATTGGATAGAATATCTTTCTCTAAATCTAATCCAGCTGCAATTTCAATTAATTTGACACCTTCATCGGTTAATTGGAATACAGCGCGTTCCGTTACATAATAGACTTCTTGATTTAACGTTTTAGCATATGATGCATTGAAGTCCATATTATGTACTTGTTCAACAAATTTCTGAGCATGACCTTCTTTTTCAATTACTAAACCTTTATCATTCCAAGTAGCCTTACTTCCTACTACCATTGTTCCTGAGAAAATAATTTTTTGGACCGTTTGACTAATATCTATGAATCCTCCACAACCATTCATTCTATCGCCATATTTTGAAACATTGACATTACCAAACTGATCCACTTCAGCAAAGCTTAAATAAGCTACATCTATGCCTCCGCTATAAATAAAGTCCCATGTCATTTCATGTCGCATCTTCGCATCTAAATTGTAATTTAATCCGAAGTTTTGACCACTTCCTATCATTCCACCAAATACACCCGTATCTATATTCAGCTGAACTAAATCTTCAACTTTTTCCTCAACCAATAAATTCGATAATTCATTGTTAATGCCAAACCCTATACTCACAACATTACCTACATTTAAAAATTGGGCAGCACGTCGTAAAATCACTTTACGTGTACTCAATTCATTAATTGGTTCAGGCATACTAATTACTTTATATTCACCCGAAATAGCTGGGTCATAATAATTTTGAATGGTTTGTCTATGATGTTTTGGGTCATCATTTACACATACATAATCCACAAGCTCTCCAGGAATAAAGACTTCTGTTGGCTTAAAGCTACCATGTTGTACAATTTCTTTAACTTGTACAATAACTTTTCCACCATTTTGATGCGCCGCTAAAGCAGCACCATAGCCTTCTCCCAGATGTGCTTCATGATGCATATAAATGTTCCCCTCGCTATCAGCGTATGTACCACGAAGCAATGCAATATCAACTTTAGGAAATTTATATTGTAAATATTCCTCATTATTAATTTCTAATAAAGAAACGATATCTTCCTTAGTCACATCATTGACTTTACCGCCATCAAATCTAGGATCCACGGAAGTGTGTAAACCTATTTTAGAAATCATATCTGGAAATTTGGCTAACGAATTACGATAATGTGTAGCTAACAATCCTTGCGGTACAAAATATGCTTCTACATCATTATTCTTTATCGCTTCTATCGTTTTAGGTGAACCAATGATAATACTCATAATGAGCCTTTTAACCATACCTCTACTCACAAATGAATCTAAATCATAACCATCACCACGATAATCACTAATATCATTCGCAACCATAAAAGTTAAATCATTAAGATTTCCATATTCATCATGAGCTTTAACCAAATGTTTTAAGACACTCACAGGTAAATTACTCACTGATAATGCTGCCAGTGAAATAACATCTCCACTTTTGACAATGTCTTTCAAATCTTCGAACGAAATAATTTGCATACGATTATCCCCTATCTTTCATAATTACAATCATTCCATAAAAGACCTCCCCAATAAAATGTAAGCCCTTACATTGATAAATATAACATAGTGTAAATGTGAAAGAAAAGTAAAAAGGTATACGACAATATCTTTTTAATTACAAATTCGAAATAAATACAACTAACACTTAGTACCACCTCACATACCGTAGTTGTAATATTTTTTAAAATAATTATCCGTAGTTCAGAACATACGCATACCCTGAAAATTATCACGCATATAAAAAACATCATTATATCAATAAAATATTATGACCATTAAATTACTCATGCATCGTATAATCAACAACATTGAAATACCAATCACCAAGCGAAAACATCACTTCTCACACTAAAATAATTTGAAATTTTATTATTTGATAAATGAAACAATAACATGCAGCAAAATAATTAGAAGGAATAGTTGAAGTGGACAATTCTATAAGTAGGATTTCTTAAAAATTGAACGATTCATTTTATACGTGCACAATATCTACCAGTCTTCGTGCGTTTATACATAAAAAAGCCATTCCGCCTTAACGGAATGGCTTCTGTTTTTTAAATTATTGATTTAATTCTAAAGCTTCTGCTGTTTGTTTACGAGTTTTCTTCAATAAAGCAGTATCTTCGATTAAAGATTCACCATATGAAGGGATGATTTCTTTAATTTTAGATTCCCATTTATCCATATATTGAGGGAAGTTTTTCTCGATTACTTCTAAAGCTACAGATACTGATGTTGATGCTCCTGGTGATTCACCTAATAAAGCAATTACAGTATGGTCTTCTGAATTTACAACTTCTGTACCGAATTGAATAAATCCACGGCCATGTTCTTCTGTATCTTTAATAACTTGTACACGTTTACCAGCGATATGAATATCCCAATCTTCGTTTTTTGCATCTGGTACAAATCGACGCAATTCTTTCATACGATCTTCTTTACGTTGTAATACTTGTTGAATTGAATATTTTACAAGTGATAAGTTTTTAACACCTGAAGATAACATTGTCACAACATTACTTGTATTAATAGATTTAAATAAATCTAAGTTAGATCCATTTTTCAAGAATTTTGGACCAATTGCTGCGAATGGACCAAATAGTAAACTTTCTTTTCCTTGAATATAACGTCTGTCTAAGTGAGGTACAGTCATTGGTGGTGTGCCAGGTGGTTCTTTACCATAAACTTTGGCATTATGTTCACTTACAACTTTAGGGTTGTTACATACTAAGAACGCACCACTAATTGGGAATCCTCCAAGATGTCTACTTTCAGGAATTTTAGTTTTTTGTAGTAATGGAATTGCATGTCCACCAGCACCGATAAAGATATAATCAGCAACATGAGTTTCTACTTTACCAGTTTCTAAGTTACGAACTTTAACTTCCCATTTACTATTAGAAAGTTGTTTAAAGTCCACTACTTCATGACGGAAATGAACTTGTGCATTTTCGTGTTTTTCGATATTTTTAACTAATTTACGTGTTAATTCACCGAAGTTAACATCTGTACCTTCGTCAATTTTACTTGCTGCAAGTGGTTCGTTTGAATTACGACCTTGCATCATTAAAGGCATCCATTCAGCTAATACTTTATGATCTTCTGTATAAGCTAAGCCTTCAAACATAGGTAGAGATTTTAATGCATCATAACGACGTTTTAAGAAATCTACATTTCGAATACCCATTACGAAACTAATGTGTGGTAATGGTCTAATGAATTCTTGTGGATTCTCGATAGCTTTGCTCTTAACTAAGTATGACCAAAATTGCTTAGAAATTTCGAATTGCTCGTTGATTTCTTTCGCTCTTTCAACATCAATTGAACCGTCCTCTTGCTCAACTGTGTAGTTTAATTCGCATAGCGCAGCATGACCTGTACCAGCATTATTTTTTTCATTTGAACTTTCAATTGCTGGTTGTTCTAATCTTTCGAATAACTTAATATTCCAATCTGGTTCAATATTTTTCAAAAAAGAACCAAATGTCGTACTTAAAATACCAGCACCAATGAGAATAACGTCTTTTGGTTGGTTATTATCCATTTTGATCACCTTTCTAAAATTTAAGATGTATTATATTCATGAATTGGGTATACATAAATATAAAGGTCTGAAAGAATTGCAACTTTCTTTAAGAGATATCTTAATTCTTTATATACCAATTCTAAATCAATATTGTGTAAAAGTAAATCATGAGGTGTTCTGGTCATACGATGTGTTGTAATAATACATTAAAAATTTTTATTTGAGCTTTCTAGTTGTAATTTCTCTTGTGTAATAATACACTAATATTAAATAGGTATTTGTCTCTTGCTTTGAATTTTGGATATTCATTATGAGTAATCAAGGAGGTTTTTCAAATGACTGTTGAAGGTAAAAATCTTATAAAAGTGAACCGACAGAATGAACAAAGATCTTCAGAGATTTCAGTTATGATTGAAGAAGGTGGATTAGGCGCTGATAATTACTATCAAATTATTAAGCCAAACGCGAGCCATAGGGAAACAGAGGAAAACATTTTCCAATTCGAAGATGAAGTTAGTCAAAAAAGTGATTCTGAATTAATCGACTTACTTATTGTCAATGCACAGGAACATACTGCAGAGAATTACAAAGAAGCACAAAATATTATTAAAACTGAGTTATTGAAACGAATGTGTTAAGTGGATTTATAATATAAGACTGGACCATGATTGATATGGTCCAGTTTTTTATTTATTTTGCCGGCTAACGATCTTGTTTTCGACTCTTGATCGTTAGCCTCCTTCTATCTACTATCCTTTTTTGTATATCTTTGGTAAATTATGGTACAATATTTCTTATTGGAAATTTTTACAATTTATTGAGGAGTCAATGTGAAATGAATGGTCAAATGAAAGAGATAAAGTCACACTCAATTCGTTATTTATATGGTTTAGATGGCTTACGTGCAATTGCGGTTATAGCTATCATCATTTATCACCTTAATCCTAAGTGGTTATCGGGTGGTTTTTTAGGTGTGGATACTTTTTTTATCATTTCTGGCTATTTAATCACGAGCTTATTAATCCATGAATATCAACATACAGGCACGATTGACCTCTTACATTTTTGGAAGAAACGTATTAAAAGGTTACTGCCGGCAGTCTTATTTTTATTAAGTATTGTACTCATATATACGCTATTATTTGAACCGAGTATTATTAAAAATGTGAAACAAGATACGTTTGCTGCTTTATTTTATGTATCCAATTGGTGGTATATTTTTCATCATGTTAGTTACTTTGATAGCTTTAAAGTGATGCCACTTAAACATTTATGGAGTTTAGCAATTGAGGAACAATTTTACGTATTTTGGCCAATTTTATTAATGATTTTACTTCGCATTAAAAAGTTGAAAAGACATTTCGTTTTAGTTGTATTTATATCTTCTCTTATTTCATTATTGTTAATGATTTTAATTGCTGAACCGAATGTTGATAATTCAAGAGTGTATTTTGGAACAGACACTAGATTACAAACTTTGTTATTAGGTGTATTACTAGCATACATATGGCCGCCTTTTAGATTGAAACAGCAAATTATAACGCCGTTAAAGATTGGAATCGAAACGATAGGTTGTATTTCAATTGCGCTATTAATTTATTTTATGTTGACTGTTTCATCCAATGACAATTGGTTATACTTTGGTGGTATTTATCTTATATCTTTAAGTTCTTTACCTGCCATTGCGAGTGCCGTTCATCCTAGTACGTTATTATCTAAAGCATTAGGTAATCGATTATTGTTATGGATTGGACAGAGATCCTATAGTTTATATTTATGGCATTATCCTGTCATAACATTTACCAATAAGCATTTCGTTCAAGGGCAAATCCCCTTTTACATGATATTGATTGAAATCATATTAACGTTACTGTTAGCTGAATGTTCATATCGCTATGTTGAAGTACCCATTAGAGTACGAGGGTTAGCCTATTTTAAACCTGGAAAAGCTCAATTAAAATCACTCATTGCTAAAAGTAGCATTACTTTAGTATTAGTTAGTCTTACGTTAACAATACTTTCAGGACATTTTGATTATTTACAACAAACGCAACATCATCATGCCAAGACGACGTTTAAAGTTTCAAATCACGATGATAGGAATAGTTTGATATTACCTATTCCTAAAATTAATGTTAATAGCGAACAAACCATTAATCATAAAGGGAAACATCAAGAAAAGATGTTATTTATCGGTGATTCCGTCATGGTTGATATCGGCGAAGAAATACATAAAGCATATCCAGATGCAATAATAGATTGTAAAGTCGGCCGTAATTTAAATGATGCTATTCCACTCGTTCAAGAGAAATACAGTACATTTAACAAAGCTAATCAACAAGTAGTACTTGAACTTGGAACGAATGGCGATTTTTCATATGATGATTTGACGAAGCTCATTAAAATGTTCGGTAATGCCCATGTTTACGTCGTTAACACACACGTACCAAGAGATTGGGAACAAAGTGTCAACGAAAAACTTTCGAAAGCAGCAGATTCACATAAGAATGTTCAATTAGTCAATTGGTATCAAAAAGCAAAAGACCATTCAGAATACTTCGCATATGACGGCGTGCATTTAGAATATAAAGGCGTACAAGCACTCGTATCCGAAATAAATAAACATGTGAAATCATGATATTTGAAATTAACAAAAAACAGTCTAGAACCCTATTTCGTTCTAGACTGTTTTTTTCGTTTAGCTCTTATTGTTTCTTCTATAATTGAACCGACTATGAGACCGACTGAGATGATGATTTTTCCTATTAATAAAATCATACGAAATCACCCTTTAATATCATATTTGAGTTCTGAAACAAGTAATTATATTTGTGCTAATAATCTATAAGATTGCATTCTATCCTCATGCGTTATTGTATTTGTACTAACCATGATTTCATCACATTTATATTCTGCTTGAATCGCTTGAAGTCTTGATTGAACGGTTTCGACATCACCTATGATCATATTGTCTTTCATATCATAAAGCATTTCTTTTTCTCGGTCACTTAACGCATCAAATGTTTGTACTTTTTCCTTTTTATCTTCACCTTGTGCTTTAGGTATTAAACTTTCTATCGCAAGTGTTTCAGCTTCTTGATTAGTCTCTGCACATATAACAGATACCGTAACAATCACTTTAGGCGTTTCTTGATTTCTTTGTTCAAAGTGTTCACGGTAACGATCAACAATTGCACGACCATCTTGATCACTCATAAAAGCACCGAACACATATGGCATGCCATTTTTAGCAGCAAGTAAAGCACTTTTCTCACTTGTTCCTAATAACCAAGGTATTGGTGGTACATCAGGTTGAGGTAACACGTTTACTTTATGATATTCGTGATTTAAAGGAAATTGCCCTTCCAAGAACATCAATAATTCTTCTAACAGTTCTGGTAAAGCCCACACTTGCTTTAAAAACTGCGTCGATAATGCATTAGTTGCTTCCGCTGAGCCACCGGGTGCTCTACCTATACCTAAATCTACTCTATTTGGAAATAACGTAGCCAAAGTATTAAACTGTTCTGCAACTTTATAAGGTCTATAGTGTGGTAATAATATGGCACCTGCGCCAATTCTTATATGGTTTGTATGCGCACCAATATAAGAAAGTAATACTTCTGGTGCTGAACTTGCAAGGTTAGACAAACCGTGATGTTCAGTTAGCCAATACCTTTCATAACCTAAAGCCTCTCCTAATTGTGCTAATGCCAACGAATCTTTAAAAGCATCATGTGCTGTTTGACCAGGTGCAATCGGTGATTGATCAAGTATACTTAACTTCATATTGTTCATCCTTTTTGTTCCTCAGGTATTTCTATAAGGACAAGACGGTACACCGCAACTTGATTTTCCTCATATAAATTTGTTAAAGACGTTGAATAATTGTAGATTTCACCTTTAAATTGCTTATTTTTAGCCGGAACTTCAACATCAAAATGCCCTCTATATAACAAAACAGCAATATCGTGATACGCTTCGCTCGTTACATTAAATTCAATCGTTACTTTATATAACCCATCTACAGTTTCGTCTTCAAAATGTGTTAATGGAATATCCGTTTCATCTAAATATATATGTTCAACCATTTATGTCACCTTCAAAATTTATATTTAATATCTAAGTTCAGTATAATATGTCGAAAGATATAATACATGCATTCTGTTTATAGCGCATGAATACTTGAGTGAGTATCTAATCATTTATTTGTCACGCATTCATTAAACGCTTACAATATAATATGAATCTAAATGTGGACTTGAAATGTGGTGGGATTATTGTTAGAAAGACATGTGAAATTAATGAAGCTATTACTTTTAAATCGTGATAGTTATTTAAACGGGACTGAAATAGCTGACTATTTGAATGTTTCAAATAGAACTGTAAGAAGCGATATTAAATATATTAATAGTGAAATTAAAGATGTCATTATCAGTATTAAAGGGCGTGGTTATCAATTAAATCACGAGTTGTATCAAACTGAAGAGATAGAAACCATTCTGAATCAATATACGGAAAAGAACGGTCAAACGCTCATCAAGATGGCTTATCAATTATTAATGTATAAACAATCTGTTACGCTTGAGCAATTATCTGATGACTATGCTTTAACGAAGAATGAACTCATCGATCATTTAAATCAAATTCAAGCTTGGTGTGAGTCTTATGACGTTGCAATTAACCTTGTTAAAAGAAAAGGCGTAACGGTAAGTGGCAATGAAATGGATATTCGCAATGCTATTCTTCATTTAAACCAGCTCTCTACAAACAATGTTAAAGTAGAGGACTTTATTTTGAATGAAATTCCAAAAGCGCATAGCGAATTAATGATTCATATTATGGAACAACACTTAGAGCATCACCATATTCAAACTTCAAAAGTGCATATTAAACAGTTGCTCGTACACCTGATCATTATTTTCAAAAGAATCCACGATACAACTGAACAATGGGATATTAATCAAGAGGCATTGGCCATTTCTCGGGCAATTATAGAAGATATTAATAGACAGCTTAAATACACTTTAAGCGATGAAACAGCGAAGCTATTTTCATTTTTTATTAGCTATTATTTTGACAAATATGACCTAGGCTTCAAACAAATATTTATTCAAAGTTATATTGAACGTTTAATTTATCAAATGAATGCCAAAGTCGGTATAGATTTTATGCAAGATGCTGTACTTCGTGAAAATGTTTATTCACATTTCAGCAGAACATATTTGCGCATTGTTAAGAACGTTTATATTAACAATCCGCTTACAGAGGATATTAAACAGCAATACCCGTTTGTGTTCAACGCTTTATATGAAACGGTTCATTTACTGGAAGAAGATGCACAACTCAATTTAAGTGAAGATGAGATAGCCTTTTTAGCATTGCATTTTCAATCATCAATAGATCGTAATGTACAAGATCAATTTAATGTTGTCATTACTTGTTATTATGGACTGGGCATTTCAAGCTTATTAGAAGCAAAAATTCAAAAATTAAACCATAAAATTAATATTACGGATACGATTAAACTTGAAGACGTTTCAACTTACCCATTTTCTAATACGGATATACTCGTTACAACACACGAAATTGATATGAAACATATACCAAGTAACGTACAAGTTGTTCAAGTATCGCCTTTATTTTCAGAAGAAGATGCTCATAAATTTCAAACCATTTTAAATCAGAAGCAAAACCCTGTTTTAAACAACGATGCATTATTGCCTATCGACTTTCTATCGGTACCAATCGAAACAGACATACATTCTACTGTTGATATATTCCAACATGCGGAACGTTTGCTTAATCAACAACATGCTATATCAAGTGGGTATATTGAAAGTGCATTAGAAAGAGAGAAGTTCTCATCAACTTATATTGGAAATGGCATTGCTATTCCACATGGAGACCCTACTAAAGTCTTTAAGTCACATGTATTAATGTTTAGGCTCCGCCAAGATATATCATGGAAACAACATAAAGTTCATTTAGTATTCTTCTTATCTATTGCAGACAAAGATAAACAAGTAATGAAGAAAATTATACACAGTATCGCTGCATTAACAGAACAAGATGTTAAGCATTTACTAAAATTAGAAGATGAACCATTCAAACAATATATCATTGATCGTTTTAAAGAATAATTGCCACTACTAACGGCAATTATTCTTTTTTATGTTTCATTGAATGCGTTTACAATTGAATTAAGAAGGAGCTGACGTTATGAAAATTTTAGCAATTACATCTTGTCCAAACGGGATTGCACATACTTATATGGCTCAAGAAAAATTAGAACAAGCCGCAAAAGAAATGGGCATAGATATTAAAGTAGAAACACAAGGTGGTGTCGGTGCAGAAAATGTTCTGACATCAAAAGAAATTAGAGAAGCGGATGGTATTATTATAGCTGCTGACAGACAAGTCGATTTATCAAGATTTGACGGGAAACGATTAATTAACGAAAGTGTTAGAGAAGGTATTCACAACCCTAAATTATTAATTCAACGCATCATCGATCAAGATGCACATATTCATCATGAAAAAGGTGGCAATAAACAAACAGATGATGACGAAGATCAAAAAAGTGGTCTACAAATGGTCTACCAACATTTAATGAATGGTGTTTCATTCATGGTGCCATTTATCGTAGTTGGTGGTTTATTAATGGCCATTGCTTTAACTTTAGGAGGACATACAACACCTGAAGGTCTTAAAATACCTGATGATTCATTCTGGAAATCTATTGAAAATATCGGTAGTTTAGCATTTAGTTTTATGGTCCCAATTCTAGCTGGTTACATTGCAGTTAGTATTGCTGATAAACCAGGTTTAGTACCAGGTATGATTGGTGGCGCAATTGCTGCTGATGGTAGCTTTTACGGAAGTGAAGCTGGTGCAGGATTCTTAGGTGGTATTGTCGCTGGTTTCTTAGCAGGCTATATTGCTAAATGGATTAAAAACATTAAAATTCCTAAAGCAATGGCACCTATTATGCCAATTATCATTATTCCTATTATTTCTTCAATTATTGTAGGACTTATTTTCATATTTGTTATTGGTGCGCCGATTGCGAGTATTTTTGAAGGCTTAACAACATGGTTAAAAGGTATGCAAGGTACTAATAGTATTATCTTAGCGCTTATTATCGGAGCTATGATTGCATTCGATATGGGTGGTCCAGTAAACAAAGTTGCTTTCTTATTCGGATCAGCTTTAATTGCTGAAGGTAACTATGCAGTTATGGGTATGGTTGCAGTAGCAGTATGTACGCCACCAATTGGATTAGGACTAGCAACATTCTTTAATAAACGTAAATTTAATAAAGGTGAAATTGAAATGGGTAAAGCTTCATTCACAATGGGACTTTTCGGTATTACTGAAGGTGCTATCCCATTTGCAGCCCAAGATCCATTACGAATTATTCCAGCAAATATGGTTGGCGCAATGGTCGCTGCCGTTATAGCATCTATAGGTGGCGTTGGAGACAGAGTAGCCCATGGTGGACCAATCGTAGCTGTACTTGGTGGTATAGATAAAATATTATGGTTCTTTATAGCTGTTATTGTCGGAAGCATCGTGACAATGCTTGTAACATTACTTTTAAAGAAAAAAGAAACATCATTAGTCACAACTGATACTGCAGATTCAGACAATAACCTTACATCTTCTTTCATGGGAACTGAAGATGATGATCATAAAGAAGAAACAACATCAAACACTGAAAAAAAAGAAGAAATTACAGAAACGTTCGAAGTATTTGATAAGAATGTTATAACAATAGAAAATCGTAACATGTCTAGAGATGAAGCTATAGATAAACTTATTCAAAACTTAAAACATCATAACTATATTGAAGATGAACAAATTTTGAAAGAAGGCGTACTTAAACGTGAGTCAGAATCAACGACTGCAATAGGTATGAATGTAGCCATCCCGCACGCTAAATCAAATGTCGTTAAACAACCAGTTGTAGCAGTACTCAATAATAAAAACGGTGTAGATTGGGAAAGTTTAGATCATACACAACCAAAAATCATCTTCCTAATCGCCGTACCAAATGACAGTAGTGATACACACTTAAAACTACTACAAAGATTATCCCGTACACTGATGGACGACGAAACACGAGAACAATTAATAAATGCAGATAGTACTGATAAAATATATAATATATTGAAAGAAATATAATTTGAAGCACTCAGTATGAATCTTGCATCTCTTAGACTAACTTGACATAATTACCTAAAAACTATACATTGAAAATAATTAAATAGATGCACTAGGGGTGTTTTAAACTGAGATGAGTATTTACTCAAACCCTTCGAACCTGAACTAGTTCATACTAGCGTAGGAAAGTGTTGGTGAAATGAATTTGTAGGGACGAATATGCCCTTTTATAAATAGCTTTCTAATTTTACACAACTTTCTTACGAGATGGTTGTGTATTTTTTTATTTAAATTTTGATTAGGAGTGATTTAAATGACTAGAACAGTATTAGTTACAGGAAGTAGTAGAGGTTTAGGTGCAACAATTGCACGTACATTAGTAAATGAAGGTCATCAAGTTATCATCAATTACAACAACAGTAAAGAATCCGCTGAACATCTTGTTGCTGAACTTGGGAATGAACGTGCTATTGCTATTAAAGCAAACGTTACAAACCGTAAAGAAGTTAATCAATTAATATCAGAAGGAACAAAACACTTTGGACAAATTGATGTTGTTGTTAATAATGCACTCGTTAACTTTAAATTTGATCCTGTTAAGCAACAACCTTTTATGGATCTTTCTTGGGAAGATTATCAACAACAAATTGATGGTACTTTAAAAGCTGCTTTTAATATCGTTCAAAGTGTGGCGCCTCAATTTATTGAAAGAAAACATGGAGCTGTTATTAGTATTGGAACAAACCTATTCCAAAATCCCGTTGTGCCATATCATGAATATACAACTGCAAAAGCCGGATTAATCGGTTTCACACGCAATATTGCAGCAGAATTAGGCCAATATGGTATTACTGCAAATGTAGTATCTGGTGGCTTACTAAAAACGACCGATGCAAGTTCAGTTACAACACCTGATGTGTTTGATTTAATTGCCCAGTCTACGCCTCTAAAAAAAGTTACAACTCCACAAGATGTTGCAAATATGGTGAGTTTTTTAGCGTCAGATAAAGCAACCGGCATAACAGGGCAAAACTATACTGTTGATGGTGGTTTAACGATGAACTAGCATTTCAAACGAGAATTAAGGAGAATATGAATGAAAAAATTCAATCATGAACAACTAAACATCGGTGTCTTATTATATGGATGTGGACATCATCAAGCTGCATGGCTTATGGAAGATTCATATATCGAGCAAATTGGAGATATTTCATACTATCAATCATTGGCTCAGCTTTCAGAAAAAGGATTATTAGATGCAGTGTTTTTTGCTGATAATCAATCGTTCCCTGCTATTGCAGACAGTGAAATGCCAGCATTTTGGCTAGACCCAATCGTGAATTTAACTGCTATATCTCAAGCAACAAAACATATTGGATTAGTTTCAACTATATCAAGTTCTTTCTCAAATCCTTATACTGCAGCTAGACAACTTTTAACGCTTGATCATGCTACTAATGGACGCGTCGGTTGGAACTTAGTTACATCTATGTCCGACTTAGAAGCACAAAATCATAGTATGTCTGCTCTCACACCACACGATAAAAGGTATCAACAAGCTTATGAGTTTGCTGATTTAATGGATAAATTGTTCACTTCTTGGCATAAAAAAGATTTCATACATTCGCGAACAACAAATCAATTGATTAAACACGAACATATTCATTCTTTTAATCATTCTGGAGAGCATTTTCAAGTCAATGGACCTTTATCGACACCAAGCAGTCCACAAGGTAAACCTGTCGCTATGCAAGCAGGCGCTTCTAAACAAGGAATTGCTTTAGCAGTCAAACATGCTGATGCTGTCTATTCTGTTTCTTGGAATTTGAAACAAGCAAAAGCCTATAGAACCAAATTAAACAACGCGATTCAGCAAAGTAACACTCCGAATAAATACATTAAAGTATTCCCTGGATTAGTAACTTATGTGGCTGAAACGCATGAAGAAGCTTTGCTTAAAAAAGAAAAATTAGATAAACGACTTCCAATAGAAAATGCTATAAAACAACTTAGCACTTTTGTAAGACAAGACTGTACAAAATGGTCATTAGATGAACCCGTTCCGGAATTGCCTCCAGTAGAATCATTCGATGGTCCAGTAGGCAGATATGAAACTATTTTAGAAATTATTGAAGACACCCAACCTACAGTAAGAGCATTATTAGGTTATCTCAATGCTGGCGGTGGGCATCTTACTTTAATAGGGACACCTGTTGAAATTGTAGATGAAATGGAACGTTGGTTTAAATTAGGCGTAGCTGACGGCTTTAATTTAATGCCCCCTACTCTTCCATATAGTTTAGAAGACTTTGTGAAATTTATTATTCCAGAGTTACAACGTCGTGGACTTTATCGTGAATATTACTCAGGAAATACTTTTAGAGAATATTTAAATTTACATTAAAAAATAATATGAGATAAATAAATGACGATAACTACAGAAATCGAGCTGAATAAAGTAGACATAAAGACAAGTTCTGCCGCCAATTCTGGATAATTATCATATTCTTGAGCAATAACCGAACTATTTACAGATGTCGGCATAGCTGAAGCAATAAATAAAGTTTGTGCAATAATACCATCCAACCCCATGCATTTTATAATAACAAGTGCAATCGCTGGACCAACTATCAGTCGAACAAATATATAAATATACGATGACGACCATCTGAAGTTAATTTTAATGTTCGCAATTTGAGCACCTAATAGAATTAAAGCAACTGCAATCATGGCGTCAGACAAATAACTAACTGTTGTCCACATAAATTCAGGAATTGGAATATGATTGTAGTTTAAGATGATTGCTAGTAAAAGCGCATAAATAATCGGCATCTTAAAATAATTAATGAGTGCTTTAAGTTTACCTAATTGAACAGATTGAATCGCAAAGACACCATATGTAAACGTAAAGATATTTTGTAAAGTTAACACAATCACTTGCGCTGACATTGCTAGTGGATCACTCTTAAAAACAATATCATTTAATGGTGCACCATAATTACCAGAGTTAAAAAAGAGCACGCTGTTCGTCAATGTCGTCTCTTTACCTTTATCTAAATTCTGTATTTTTGCCAATGCGAAAGCAACGATATATAACATCACGATGTAAATAATAAAGAAGATAACAATAGAAAACAGTAAATTAACAGCTAAGTCAGCGTTGTAGAACTTCGCAAAAATAAACCCTGGAACGAACACGTTAATATTCAATTTAGCTAACGTTCTCAAGTCTAACTTAACACGCTTTTGTAGAACATAACCTAATCCTGTCATTAGAAAGATAGGTACAACAACAGTAAGTAAAATATTGAACATTTCAGCCAAAAAAACACCCCCTCTTTCAAGTAACAAATGCTATTGATTACATTTATCATAACATTGTTAACAACTTGTTGGAGGGGGTATTTTCAGCGAGTACGTTATAACAAAAACGAGGCTAGGACATTTAACTTGTCCTAGCCTCGTTTCACACTATAATAAATCTTTACTCGTTATATTTGAAACAGCTCATAAATTTACTATAGCACATTTCCCATTTAATCCCAATTAAAAGGCATTACTTCTCTTTTAAAGGATATTTACTATACAAATAAAAATTATAAAATTTTCGAATTTTTTAGTAAATTCTGTTTATTTTATTGAAAAATATTTTCATAAGTACTATGATTAGTTTTAATATGTTTTTTTAAAATATAGTTTTTATACATACGAAGGAGAGTCAATCATGAGTGAAAAAAGTAATCTTGTTACTTCAACACAGAATATTATTGAAGAAGCATTATATAAATTAGGTTATGATGAAGGCCTTTACGAGCTTATTAAGGAACCTGCTAGATTCTTAAAAGTTCGCATACCAGTAAAAATGGATGATGGTTCAGTACAAACTTTTACAGGCTATCGTTCTCAACATAATAGTTCAGTAGGACCGACTAAAGGTGGCGTTCGTTTCCATCCAGATGTCGACGAAAATGAAGTCAAAGCTTTATCTATGTGGATGACTTTGAAATGTGGCATCGTTAATTTACCTTATGGTGGTGGTAAAGGGGCCATTCAATGTGATCCTCATAATATGAGCAAGACAGAACTTGAACGATTATCTAGAGGTTTTGTCAGAGCAATATCTCAAATTGTTGGACCTTCTAAAGACATTCCGGCACCTGATGTGTACACGGATGCTCAAATTATGTCGTGGATGATGGATGAATATAGTTTGATGCATAAAGTAAATGCGCCAAACTTTATCACAGGTAAACCGATTGCATTAGGTGGTTCACTTGGACGTGAACAAGCGACTGCATTAGGTGCTGTTATTACAATCGAAGAAGCGGCTAAACGTAAAAATATTAAAATAAAAGATTCACGTGTTGTCATTCAAGGATTTGGTAATGCTGGTAGCTTTATCGCTAAAATTCTACATGATAAGGGTGCGAAAATTGTCTGTATTTCTGAAAGTCGCGGTGCATTATATGATCCTGATGGTTTAGATATTGATCATTTATTAGAACTGCGTAAAGAACATGGTAGAATCACACCTTTATTTGATAATCTTATTACAAATAGTGAATTATTTGAAATTGATTGTGATATTTTAGTACCAGCAGCGTTAGCTAACCAAATCACTACTCAAAATGCCGGTGATATTAAAGCAACTATTGTAGCTGAAGCTGCTAACGGCCCTACTACACAGGAAGCTACACGCATCCTTACTGAGAATGGTGTATTATTAATTCCAGACGTATTAGCTAGTGCTGGTGGCGTAACTGTTTCCTACTTTGAATGGGTTCAGAACAATCAAGGTCTTTATTGGACTGAAAAAGAAGTCAATGATTTATTAAAAGAAAAGATGGTTGAAGCTTTTGATAAAGTGTATGAAATATCTCAAAGTCGACATTTAGATATGAGATTATCTGCCTATGTCGTAGGAGTTAGACGAACTGCCGAAGCAACCCGTTTCAGAGGTTGGGCTTAGCATTATATATAAAGTAAGAGGCTGGGACAAATTATTGTCACAGCCTCTTATCATTAGATTCGCATTAGTTAACCGGATGGGATTTCTGACTTACTTCTGCTTTTACATTTATTCGAAATAATTATGTTTTTTTAGGAACTTTTCTGCAATAATAGCTGGTTCTTCTTTTTCACCATCAGCTTTAAAATTCAGTTCTTGCATTTTTTTCGTAGAAACTTTATCAAGTAATTTTTCGATTGATTTTTTAGATTTCGGATTTTCTTTTAAATATTCATTTGTTGCTAATGGACTTGCATCATAAGGTGGGAAGAAATGACGATCATCTTCTAAAGTCACTAAATCATAGGCAGCAATTCTTCCGTCTGTCGTATAACCAAGTGCTGCATCGATACTCTTATTCTTCAATGCATCATATACGAGTCCAATTTGCATTGATCTTATATGTTCAAATTCAAATCCATAAGCTTTTGTAAATGCTGGATAGCCGTCACCTTTACGCTTTATCCATGTCGCATCACTTGCAACTCTTAGTTCATCTTTATGTTTTTCTAGATCTGATACCTTTTTCAAATTATATTTTTTAGCTGTTTCTTTAGTTACAGTAAAAGCAAAAGTATTTTCAAATCCATATGAATCAAAAAATGTTTGGTCAAATTTATTTTGAAAACCTGTCTTAACTGCTTTTTCAGCTTTTTTAGTATTTGTAATAGGATCAGAATCAAGCGCACCTACTAAATCAGTACCTGTATATCTTGTAGCAGATATTTGAGCATCATCATTTAAAATTGCATTATGTTCAATGGCTGCAGAGCCAAGATTATTTACAATAACCGGTTTAACTTCCCCATTTGTATCATGTTCAATTTGTAGTCGAATCATATGTGCCATAATTTGAGATTCGCTTGTCGCAAGCGCAGTTATTTTAACACTGTCAGCCGATGCTCCGCCTAACCCCGGCAATGAACACCCACTTAATAATAATGTACAAATCATAATTAAAGTGAATTTTTGAAGTTTAATAACGTTCTCCTCCATAAGTTATATATCTATAGTATTTACTATTTATATTAACACAAATAGCTAATTCTGTTTTTCTAGTCTATATGAACGGCAGTCTACACGGTGTCTAGAATGATATTGTTTAGTTTATATTCAATATGACAACTGCTATAATGTGTATGAGATAAAATAAATCATTAAACATTTAGATGCACGGAGGATAAATGAATGGACGACTCACTAAGAAGTAAAAGAAAGAATGAACATATTCAATTAGCTTTAGATACTTATCAATATGCAGGTACTGATTTTGATAAAGTACAGTTAATTCATCAATCCATTCCTTCAATAAATAAAAATCAAATCGACTTATCTGTACAATTCCCTCACTTCACTTTCAAATATCCTATTTATATCAATGCGATGACAGGTGGAAGTGAAAGAGCAGCAACAATAAATAAGGAATTAGCACAAATTGCGAAAGCATGTGATATTCCAATGGCAGTCGGTTCTACACATTCAGCTTTAAAAGATTCTAATGCTGAATCTAGCTTTACAGTTGTACGAGATGAGAATCCTGATGGACTAATTTTTAGTAACGTTGGAGCAGATATCGAATACGCTAAAGCAAAAAAATCAATTGAATTATTAAATGCAGATGCCTTACAAATTCATGTTAACGCACCACAAGAATTAATTATGCCTGAAGGTGATACTGAATTTGAAAATTGGTTAACAAACATTCAAGAAATCCAAGAAAACATTGATATACCAGTCATTATTAAAGAAGTAGGCTTTGGTATGAGCGCCGAAACAATAAAAAAAGTAAAAAATATAGGAATTCAATATGTTGATATAAGCGGTAGAGGTGGAACTAACTTTGCAGATATTGAGAACCAAAGAAGACCATTAAAAGACATGGCCTTCTTAAATCAATGGGGACAAAGTACAGTACAAAGTTTACTAGAAGCTAAATTATTAAACACAGATATCCATGTACTAGCAAGTGGCGGTGTTAAGAACCCATTAGATGCTATAAAATCATTAGTATTAGGTGCAGAAGCAGTCGGCCTATCTGGATACGTACTTAAATATCTAGACGAGTATGGAGTAGAAGATACAATAGAACATATGAAACAATTCATAGAACAAATGCACGTAATAGCAAACTTGTTGAATGCATCTAAAGTATCAGATTTAAGATCAGTCGGTTATGTATTGTCACCAGATTTACAAACATATCTAGAACAACGCTCAAAAGTAATATAATTTCAAAAAACGTAGCAGCTTTTTCTAAATCAGGAAAAGCTGCTTTTCATTTGTGAAATGTCTTAGATTAATTGTGGAATTAATCTACAACTTAGCCCAACTCTTCGATTAACTACTGAATTAATCTACAACTTACACCATCTCTTCGATTAACTAACGAATTAATCTACCACTTTAGCCTTCTCTTCGATTAACTACTGAATTAATCTACAACTTTAGCCTTCTCTTCGATTAACTAACGAATTAATCTACAACTTTAGCCTTCTCTTCGATTAACTAACGAATTAATCTACAACTTTCTCCATCTCTTCGATTAACTCTCTATTTAATCAAAGTCTTCCAATATATCATAATTTTACTCAGCTTTTCTCCTCTTATATTTATGTATTTATCCTATACACCCCCACTATCTCCTGTATATAAGACTTTTTTACGATATAATATTCATTTTCAATGTAAGATATAAAGTGATAATATTAAACATATATCTTAATCGTATCTTTAAAGTGCACGCTCGCTTTTTTATAGAGTATAAATTGAAGGAGAGTTGAATATGACTAATCAAGATATTCCATCTTTATATTACACAGAAACCTCGAAAAGTGCTGTTCCACTTCTTGAGAGTGAACAACATATACAAACTGTTACTGCCGACCCTTGGCTAAAAATTTCTGACGAAGGTCTTCAATTAGAAGGCTTGTGTTTTGATAGAGATCATAATCTTTTTTTATGTGAAGTATTTGGAGGAACCATTTTTAGAGTAGACTTACCTGAGAAAAAAGTGAATACTGTATTCAAATCTGAGAAAACAAACCCAGCTTCTGTTAAAATACATAAGGATGGAAGCTTATATTTGTCTTACTTAGGTGATTTCAAAAATTCTGGTGGTGTTATATCCACTGATTCGAACGGTAATAATCCTCAAAGTATTGTTTCAGACATAGATACTGAATATTGTATTGATGATTTAGTATTTGATAGTAAAGGTGGTTTCTATTTCACTGATTTTAGAGGTTACTCTACTAACCCTCTTGGCGGTGTTTATTATGTTTCACCAGATCATCAAACGATTACACCTATCATTCAAAACATGGCTGTAGCAAACGGCATTGCACTAAGTACAGATGAACGTATCCTTTGGGTTACTGAAACAAACGCCAATAGATTACATCGTATTTCTTTAGAAGAAGATGGTGTTACGATTGAACCATTTGGCGCATCAATTCCTTATCATTTTACTGGTCATGAAGGTCCGGATTCTTGTTGTATAGACAGTGATGACAACCTTTATGTCGCTATGTACGGTCAAGGGAGAGTTCTTGTATTCAACAAAAATGGTTACCCTATTGGACAAATATTAATGCCAGGTCGAGATCAAGGTCACATGTTAAGATCTACACACCCTGCGTTTATCCCAGGTACAAATCAATTAATCATTTGTGCTAACGATATAGAACGTGGTGGCGATTCTTGGTTATTTACAGCAAAAGGCTTCGCAAAAGGACATAATAGTTATCAATTTCATTAAAAGTGTAATTTATATACATTAATTAGTTAAAGTTTTTGAATATATGGTGACAGAGCTTTATAATAATATAGTGTTGTTTAACAAAAATAAAATAGGAAATATTAAAGGTGATTGAAAATATGGCACAAATAGGATACGGGGAAGCAAATGGTAAAGTCATTTTAATAGGAGAGCATGCTGTTACTTTTGGACAACCAGCAATAGCAATTCCATTTACAACAGGTAAAGTGAAGGTAACAATTAAGTCTCTTAGTAAAGATGACGCTTCATACATTAATAGCGATGTATATGAAGGTCCGTTACAACAAGCGCCTGAACATATAAAAGCTGTTACGACTCGCTTTGTCGAAAAACATCATATAGAAGACTCTATAAATGTTACTTTTGAAACGAATCTTCCCCCTTCAAGAGGATTAGGTTCCAGTGCTGCTATGGCTATCGCCTTTGTAAGAGCAAGTTATGATTATATAAATAAGCCACTTACCGACGAATTATTAATAGAAGAAGCGAATTGGGCAGAACAAATCGCTCACGGCAAACCGAGTGGCATCGATACTCAAACAATTGTTTCTAATAAACCTGTATGGTTCCATCAAGGAAAAGTAACAACTTTAAATCCTTTAGCATTAAAAGGATATATGGTTGTAATAGACACTGGTGTTAGAGGCTCTACAAAGAAAGCAGTAGAAGACGTCCATAACTTATGTGATCATAATGAGCAATATATGCGATTTATCGAACATATTGGCAATCTCGTATATGAAGCAAACGAAGCAATTGAACGTCATGATTTCAACCAATTAGCACATGTGTTTGAGCTAGCTCAAGATAATTTACGAAAGCTTACTGTCAGTCACGATAATATCGAAGCATTACTTGAAATAAGCAAAACACAAGGAGCAACTGCTGGTAAACTCACTGGCGGTGGTCGCGGCGGTAGTATGATTGTCCTCGCACAAAACCTTGAAATAGCTGAAAAAGTGGCAACAAGTGCTGAAAAATTCGGTGCACATCATACTTGGATTGAAAACTTAGGAGGTTAACGAGATTGAATATTAGTGGCAAAGCCCGTGCACATACAAATATTGCTTTAATTAAATATTGGGGAAAAGCCAATGAGGACTTAATCATTCCCATGAATAATAGTTTATCCGTTACACTAGATAAATTTTATACAGAAACTAAAGTAACATTTAGTCCTGATTATAAAAAAGATACTTTAATATTAAATGGACAAGAAGTTAGCGAAGAACAATCTAAGAAAATTTATCGTTTTATGGATATCGTTAGAGAACGTAGTCAATCATCATTACATGCACACATCGAAAGCGTCAATTATGTACCTACTGCTGCTGGTCTTGCATCTTCTGCAAGTGCATATGCAGCCTTAGCAGCTGCTTGTAATGAAGCGTTAGATTTAAACATGTCAGATAAAGATTTATCTAGATTAGCACGAAGAGGTTCCGGTTCTGCTTCAAGAAGTATTTTCGGCGGATTTGCTGAATGGGAAAAAGGAATCGATGATGAAACATCATATGCACATTCAATAGAATCAGATGGTTGGGAAGACGATTTATCTATGATATTTGTCGTTATTAATAACCAATCTAAAAAAGTCTCTAGCCGTTCAGGTATGTCTCACACACGCGATACATCTCGATTCTATCAATATTGGTTAGATCATGTAGATGAAGATATTGCATCTGTAAAGCAAGCAATTAAACAGAAAGACTTCAAACATTTAGGTGAAGTCATAGAAGAAAATGGATTACGTATGCATTCTACAAACTTAGGTGCACAACCACCTTTTTCTTACTTAGTTCCTGAAAGTTATGAAGTTATGGAAATTGTCCACAAATGTAGAAAAGCTGGATATCCATGCTATTTCACAATGGATGCTGGACCAAATGTTAAAATTTTAGTTGAAAAGAACAACCAACAATATATAATAGACGCTTTACTTGAATCTTTTAATGAAGAACAAGTTATTGCGAGTGACATTACTCACACAGGTATTGAAATTATGGAATAAGGAAGAGATAAAATGATTCAAGTCAAAGCACCAGGAAAGCTGTATATCGCTGGAGAATATGCAGTTACAGAACCTGGATATAAATCTGTATTAATCGCAGTTGACCGATTTGTGACGGCAACTATTGAAGATACTCATTCAACTTCAGGATTTATCCATTCTAAGACTTTACATCATGAACCGATTACTTTTAAAAGAGAACAAGATAAAATAATCATTTCTGATACAGATGCAGCAGATCAACTTAAATATATTACACAAGCTATTGAAGTGTTTGAACAGTTTGCTAAAAGCTCAAACGTCACTTTAAGACATTACAATCTTACAATAGATAGTAATCTTGATGATTCATCAGGACATAAATATGGATTGGGTTCTAGCGCAGCAGTATTAGTATCCGTTATAAAAGCGTTGAATGAATTTTACAATATGCAATTATCCAACTTGTACATCTATAAACTAGCCGTTATCGCAAACATGAAATTACAAAGTTTGAGCTCATGCGGTGATATTGCTGTTAGTGTTTATACAGGTTGGTTAGTATATAGTACATTTGACCACGATTGGGTAAAACAACAAATCGAAGAAACATCTGTATTGGATGTTCTATTTAAAAACTGGCCAGGTTTACACATAGAACCACTTCAAGCACCAGAACATATGGAAGTACTAATCGGATGGACAGGTTCACCAGCCTCTTCACACCATTTAGTAAGTGAAGTTAAACGCTTGAAAGCCGACCCAACAATATATGGACAATTTCTTGACCAATCGCAAACATTTGTCGAACAACTTATAAAAGCTTTTAAAACAAATAATATTCAAGGCGTACAAGAAACAATTAGAAAAAATCGCACAGTCATCCAATATTTAGATTCATTCGCTACAATAGACATCGAAACACCACATTTAAAAAAATTATGTGAAATCGGCGAAAAATATGGCGGCGCAAGTAAAACATCTGGCGCAGGTGGCGGTGACTGTGGCATAACAATCGTTGAAAATGATAAAAACAAAAGAAAAATATTTGAAGAATGGTCTAAGAACAACATCAAACCACTCAATTTCAGCATTTATCACGGACAATAAAATATAATAAAAGAACCCCTTTGCTGAACGAATAAACACGTTGAGCAAAGGGGTTCTTTCGATATAGAATAAATTAATCTACATCTTCAACTAAAACTCATCTCTTCCTAATCAAAAACTAAGCACAGTCATCGTTTTATGACTGTGCTTTATTTATATTTATTCATTAATGTTTTTGGGATATGACAATAATCATTAGGAAATTTATCTAATCTGTCTTGATGTTCTTCTGCACTTTTTACATAATTCATCAAGATCTTAACTTCTACTGCAATTTTTTTTGCATCGTATCGATTTTTAATAAATTGACGAGCAGTTTCTAAATGTTCTGGTTGCTCACTATAAATGCCTGTTCTATATTTCAAACCAACATCTTCACCTTGTTTGTTCACACTATAAGGATAAATAATTTCAAATAAATAACTCATCATATCATCAACTGTTACACTTTCAGGATTAAAGTTAACCTTTACACATTCTGCATAGCCATCATACTCACCTTCAATTGTACTACTACTGCCATTTGCCCTACCTGCTTCAGTCTCTATTACACCTGGTAAAGTCTTCAAAAAAGCTTGCACTCCCCATAAACAACCACCAGCTACATATATTGTTTCCATCATTAACGCTCCTAAAAATAAGATACATTCATTATACAAGAAAGTAATATAAATACACTGAATTTCATTTGTTATGTTACAATACATTAACTCAATTTTAAAATTTAGCTGTTTCACAATAAATTGGAGAACGAGGTGTTATATGAAACTCGTAGCTTATGATGACGCATACTATGAAAAAATAGAAAACTTTCAAATCAATTCTTCACAATTAGAATTCACTAATGCACCACTTGATAACATAAGATTAGCAAAACAAAACCCTAATAGACATTGTATATTGGGATTATCCAACCAAAATGATTTAGTTGTATTCTACGTCTTACATGAAGATTGTGAGTTTACAAATTACTTTTCGACCCCAGCAGAATCAACGATATTTATAAGATCTTTATCAACCGACGAACGTCACCTTAGAAAAGGTTATGCTAGGAAAAGTTTAGAACGCTTAGACTCATACTTAGTTGAACATATGTCACATATCAAACACATAGCTTTACTCGTAGACAAACCAAATCAAATTGCCTATCAATTATATACTAGTCTCGGCTTCAAAGACGTGAAAGTAGAAGTAGATAATGATGGGGATATTCAACTATTGATGGAAAAAAGCTTATAGTAAAGCAACTTATCTACTACCTACCTCCTAATCCTTAACTATTTCTTAACTAATATTAAATAACTTTTAACTGCCTCATTTTTATATTTTTTTATATTATAATCAACTCATCAAACGATTTGGAGATGATTATATGAATATTAAAAAGTTAATTCCTGTTACTTTAGCAACTGTTATTTTAGGTTTTGGGGCAGCTAATATTACTGAAGCGAATCATGCTGATGCGAGAACTCATTCTCAAAATGGACTCACTTTACATGATGATACTCGCTTACCCTTCCATACCAATCAAAATTTAGCAGCGCTTTTGAATAAGGATACAGATGCTTTAACTAAAAACCAACTTATTGATTATTTTAAAATGTTAGGTTTTAAAAATGTAGGGCAAGTTATACAAACTGCTGAAAAACAAAATTTAGATGTATCTGAATTTAATAAGTACAGAAATCACACAGGTTGGAAATAATAAAAAGCAGGGACAAGTACACGTCCCTGCTTTTTTTAATTCTTATTTGTACATACTAAACTATTTCCCTTCCAAAACTTTTCCTACTAATAAAAATTTGGTAAAATCTATTCCATAAAATTCATTAAATGGAGGATTTAATATGGAAACGTTAGATAATAATGAAAAATTACAAGATTTTAAAACGAAACTTTTAAGAGTAAATGCTAATTTTAAATTTCTATGTGCCCATGTTGCTAATGAAAATGGTTATTCATTGAATTTTTGTAACTTATTATATGTTATAAGTGAAAATGAAGGAATGACTTTAGCAGAGTTAGCTGAATCTGTTGATATGGATAAAGGGAATTTAAGTAGATTGCTGAACCAACAAATTCAGAGTGGATATGTTGAGAAGAAAATAGATGCTATTGATAACAGAAAAATACGTGTTTATATTACGGATACTGGTCAAAGTAAAATAAACGAAATTAGCCAAATTTGTATTACAAATCTTGATCAATTATTAAATATATTACCTGAAGAAGAACTCGAAAATTTTATGATAACTTTAAATAAATTAGATACTCATTTCAGTGTTCTTTCTAAAAACTTAAAAGATTAAATGTCATTCCATCTCTATTTCTAGTTTCATTTTCTAAATAAAAACGATTTCATATTATTTTACAAAATCAAACAATTGAAAAATGCAACTTTTTTGATACAATATAATGAGGACAAAAATGTGCACTCATATAAATATTGTTCCACACTTCAACAAAGATAATATCAAATAGACTTTTATATAAATTAATAAAGAAAAATAGAGGAGATAAGAAAATGGATTATAGAGTATTATTGTTTTATAAATATACAACAATTACTGACCCCGAAACTTTTGCAACAGAGCACTTAGAATTTTGTAAAGACTTAGAACTTAAAGGTCGTATTTTAGTAGCAACTGAAGGTATTAACGGTACACTTTCAGGTACGAAAGCTGATACAGACAAATACATGGAACAAATGAAAGCAGACGAAAGATTTGAAGGCATCACTTTTAAAGTTGATGAAGCTGAAGGTCATGCTTTCAAAAAAATGCACGTACGTCCAAGAGCTGAAATCGTAGCTTTAGATTTAGAAGATGATGTAAACCCAATAGAATTAACTGGTAATTATTTATCACCTAAAGAATTTAAAGAAGCATTATTAGCAGATGATACAATTGTTATCGATGCTAGAAATGATTATGAATATGACTTAGGTCATTTCCGTGGCGCAGTTCGTCCGAATATTACAAGATTCAGAGATTTACCAGATTGGATCAAAGAGAACAAAGAACAATTTATGGATAAAAAAATTGTCACTTACTGTACAGGCGGTATCCGTTGTGAAAAATTCTCAGGATTCTTACTTAAAGAAGGATTCGAAGATGTAAGCCAGTTAGAAGGTGGTATTGCAACTTACGGTAAAGATCCAGAAACTAAAGGTGAATACTGGGATGGAAAAATGTATGTATTTGACGAACGTATTAGTGTAGATGTGAATCAAGTAGAAAAAACTGTAGTTGGTAAAGAATGGTTCGATGGAACACCATGTGAAAGATATATTAACTGTAGTAATCCAGAATGTAACCGTCAATTCTTAGTAAATGAAGAGAACGAACATAAATATTTAGGTGCATGTTCACACGAATGTGCAGAACACGAAAGCAACCGATATGTAAAAGCACATGACATCAGTGAAGAAGAAAAAGCAAAACGCTTAGAAAACTTTAAAGAATTAGTATAGAAGGATAAGAGGCTGAGACAAATTTTAAATTGTCTCAGCCTCTATTGTTTATTCTATAAAGTATAATTTATTGTTGTCTAACGCGCATGTTTCGTTAGTCTTGATCGTTAGAATTTCTAACGCGCTTGTTTACTTTTTCTTGCTCGTTAGCCGACTACAAAACATCTACTATAGAGCAGTAAGTCCACCATCTATTACAAATTCAGCACCAGTAGAATAGCTTGAGTCATCTGAAGCTAAGAAAGTTACCATGTTTGAAACTTCTTCTGCTTGTGCTACACGTCTCATTGGTATTGTCTTTTTGAATTCTTCTACCGCTTCTTTTACGCCTTCTTGTTCCAACATTGGTGTTTGAATTACACCAGGATGTACAGAGTTTACTCGAATATTATATGGTGATAATTCTCTAGAAGCTGCTTTAGTCATACCTCTTACAGCAAACTTAGTATCTGTGTATCCAATTGCACCACCAACTAAACCATTCATAGAAGAAATATTTATAATAGAACCTTTATGTTGTTCTTTCATAATAGGCGCTACTGTCTTCATTCCTAAAAATACTGATAATTGGTTAATCTGTACAATCTTCATATAATCATCTGTAGTCAATTCTTCCAAAGGCGTATTGTACGTAATTCCCGCATTATTCACTAATACATCAATACGTCCCCATTTATCCATAGTTTGTTGAACAACATTTTTCCAATCATTTTCGTCAGATACATTATGTTTAATAAACATAACTTCTCCTTTTAATTCAGATTCAGTCTGATGACCGCTTTCTTCATTAATATCTGTAATGATAACTTTTGCTCCTTGTTCTAATGCTTTTTCTGCATGTATTTTCCCCATGCCTTGTGCTGCTCCCGTGATTATAACAACTTTATTTTCTAGTCTTTCCATAATTAACACCCTTCCTTTTATTTTAAACGATCAACTTGTTCTAATAACTTTTTCTGTATTTTAAGAAGTTGTTCGGTTTCTTCATCATTCAATGTTGAATATATATCATTCCTTAAAATTTCTTCTTGCTTTTGAGCTTCTTCAAGTAACTTAATACCTTTATCCGTAATCGAAATGAGCGTTACTCTACGATCATACTCTTGAGGAACTCTTAAAATATATTCTTCTTTGATTAATTTATTTGTCATACCTGTAATAGCACCAGGCGTATAACCAATTTTTTTAGCAATTGTTGAAGACTTTTGAGGTCCATCTTCTTTAAGCTTTGATAGTAAAATGATTTGAGAGATATTAACATTTTTAAAACGGTTCATAAATATTGTTATCGTCTTATCTTTCAATAATTCTAGCGTATGTAGCAATTCAAAAAATTTAGTATCCATCATGTCCTCCTTAGCTCTTGTTTGATTTGTTAATTATATTATACGACTAAATAGTTTAGCTGTAAAATATTTAGCATTAAAAGGTTTAACACTAAAATATTTAAAAGTAAAATTATTGATGTAAAGCTATTCGTATGAACATTTCTCCCGAGTTTTGTCTATATGGCTACCCTTATCAGCACTGCAACTTGCTTGCTCAAATAAAAAAGCTTATCTTTTGGTTATATCCCGCTAGATAAGCTTTTTAAAAGTTTTATTCAATTATTTTTGTTTCTGATAACTTCTTATACCAATATGCACTTTTCTTTGGATACCTTTCTTGTGTATCAAAATCTACATAGAATAATCCATATCTTTTTTCATAACCATTTGACCATGAGAACACATCCATTAACGACCAGATAAAATATCCTTGAACATTCGCACCGTCTGCTATAGCGTCTGATATAATTTCTAAGTGTTTCTTAACATAATCTATACGCGCATCATCATTAACTGTATTATTTTCAAATTCATCTTTATATCCTAGTCCATTTTCCGTTATATAAATCTTCTTATAGTTTGGATAGTCTGCCTTCACTCTCATAATTTGGTCATAAAGTCCTTTAGGATATATCATCCAATCCCAATCTGTACGTGGCACATCGATGTCAAATTCACGTTGCCCTATACCTTTAAGCTGATATTTAGACCCACCTTTATTACCTTTAGAATTGTGCGTAATTTCAGTTTCTCCATCAAATGCGCTCATCCAATCACTCATATAATAATTGATGCCTAAGAAGTCATTTAAATCTTTTGAATCATTTAATATTCTTAAATCTTCATCACGAATATCAAGTTCTCCTCCATTGACTTCCAAAATGTGCTGAACCCCTTGCATTGTTTTATCGGAATATTTACCCAAATATGTGGCATCTAAAATAAATTTATTATGGATAATGTCTTCAAGTTCTGCCGCTCTCACATCTTCTGGATTATTTGGATCATATGGATATTTAGTAGGAAGTGCATGAACAATACCAATTTCTCCTTTATACCCTTTGTCTTTAAATAATTTAATTGCTCTTGCGTGTGCTATCATCATGTTGTGGTGAGACTGAAATACTTTTGCGAAATCATATTTAATACCTGGTGGAAATTTACCTACTAAATACTGCCCGTCTCCGATAGGTCCAATTTCATTAAATGTAGTCCAATAATTCACTTCTTCAAATTCATTAAAGCAAAAATCAGCATATTCAACGAAGTAATCAATATTTTGACGATTTAAAAAATCTCCATCAGAATGTAACTTTTCTGGTGTATCAAAATGATGTAGCGTTACAAACGGTTCTACATCTCTTTTATGACATTCTTTAAATAAATTATGATAGAATTCAACACCTTTAGCATTCACATTTCCGTAACCATCTGGAAAAATCCTTGACCATGCTATCGAAATTCTTATTCCATTAATACCAAATTTTTCACTAAGCTCTAAATCTATTGGGTATTGATTATAAAAATCACTAGCTGGCTCTGCTGTGTACCAATAATTTTCTTCTAAATAAGTATCCCAAGCTACTCTACCTTTTCCATCTGTTTGAGTTGCACCTTCAGCTTGATATGCTGCCGTTGCACCACCAAAAATAAAATCTTCTGGTAAGTCTTTCATATCTATATCTATTCCCTTCTATATTTTGAGTTGATTTCTTACAAACGCTAAAGCACCTTTACCATCACGTGTTAATTTAATGTATTCTGCACCTTCAGTTTTTGCTAATTTAACACCTAATCTATCGGCATCTTGTTTAATATCCTCATAATTTGAAGCAACTTGTGGTGCAAGAACGATTAGATCATAATCTTTCATAATATCCATATGAGCGCCATAACCTCCAGCTGCTGCAGTAATTGGTTCTCCAAATTCTTTAGCTGCTTTATTTAAAGCGTTAGCAAGCAATCCACTCGTACCACCACCTGCGCATAATACTAATACGCTTTTTGATTCTTTGTTGCATAAATGATCATTACTTACTTTTCTATCTTCTTTTTTAATTTCATTGTTGCGAGAATTACTTATAATACTTTCAGCCTTACTTGTATCAAAATTTTCTTTAACTTTATTTTGCAAATTTTCAGATTTTTTAAGTCCGGAAATTTCTTCTTCAACAATTTGTCTGTCATAGACCCTCAAGAATGGATAATAAATCATAATATCTACAATCACTAACGTAATTGCTAAAATAAATGACCATACACCTAAACCTGTACCCATCACTATTCCAATTGGTGCTGGCGTTGTCCAAGGAAGATTGACACTGAAGCTATTCATGCCTATTACATCAACAAATATTTTAAAAATCCATACGTTTGCAATTGGTGCTAATATAAATGGAATGAAGAACACAGGATTCAAAACTAATGGTGCACCGAAGAGAATAGGTTCATTTACACCAAAGAATGTAGGTACTACAGATGCTCTACCAATCGCTTTATTGCGTTTAGATTTAGTAAGCCACATAAACATGAACGGAACGACTAAGGTAGCCCCCGTCCCACCCATAGTTACAATAAACATTTGAGTCCCAGACGTTATAATCTTGTCTGCGTGTGCACCAGAACTTAATAATTGATAGTTCGTTTCAATATTGGCATACGTTATTGCCGCTATTGCCGGTTCTACTATTGAAGGACCGTGAATACCAACAAACCAAAATAATGCAAATGCTCCAAATATAATCGTAATACCGACATACCCATCAGCTGCTGTAAATAATGGTGCCAAGAATTCAATAATAGCGTGCGCAACATTTGCTCCTAATATCGCTCTACTTAATAAATCAAATCCATATAACACTAAAATAACTAAAGCGAATGGAATAATATCTTTAAATACTTGGGAAATATTTGGTGGTACTTCTTCAGGCATTTTGATTGTAACGTTTTTCTTAACACAGATGTGATATATGATTACTGTGACAAATGCAGATAGAAATGCTGTTAGTAAACCTTTAGTACCTAAAAATTCACTCGTAAATCCACCATCTTTAATCGAATCAGAAGCTAAAAATAAAAAGCCACAAATCGACGCTATCATAGTAGATATAAAGTTAATTTGATTTGTATTTTCTAATCTTCGGTTATATGAATCGGTTAACGATTTAGCAGTTGTACCTGCAACTAATAACGCAACAATACCCATTGTGTATTGATAAGGTTTCATAAGTGCCGCTTCAGAACTCTTGCTCCAAGTGAATCCAAATACGTTTGGTACATATGCTATTAATAAGAAAATACTTGAAAATAGAATGACCGGCATTGCTGAAATAAAACCATCACGAATAGCCCTTAAATAAATATTACGAGAAATTTTTTCAAAAAGTGGTTTAGCTTTTTCAATTTGCGCGATAATTGCTTCCATAATTATTAACTCCCTCTTTTGTAAAGTTCAACGATATGCTTCATCATATCTTTCAGAAGCAGCGTAGTCATAAGGTGGTCTTGGCCATGCATCATCGTTACACTATATGCAATGTCTTCGCCAGAAGCTTCTTTAGTTAATAATTCTGTTTGTGCATTATGTGCGCTTACAATATGTTGATTAGCCTCTTCTATTAATTGTTCTGCTTCATTAAAGTCCCCTTGTTGTGCTGCATTTAAAGCGATGAGTAATTTTGATCTAGCATCTCCTGCATAAGCTACTATTTCAAAACCTAACATTGTTGTTTCTTCACGATTCATGGTTAACACTCCTTTAATCCCTTGTTATAATTTCTCCCTAACTGAAACAGCTGTTTGTTTAAGCACCTTATTTAATGCGTTAATATTGTTAAACCCTTCTGTCTGCAACCATTTTCTAGCCGCTTCTTCCCCTTTTTCTATGTAAATAGGTACGACTCCTGCCCAAGTTGCCCGTCCACAAAGGACACCATTGAATTTAGCGCCAGATGCATGTGCAAATTCCAAAGTATCTTGAAATAATTTTGCTGATACACCTGCACTCAAATAAATATATGGTAGATTTGTAGAAGCTTCTTGCTCTTTAAAATATTGCATAGCTTCTTCTTTCGTATATACCATTTCACTTTCACCAAATCCTTCAACGTACGCCATGTTTACAGGGACTTCGACTTTTAATACATCGACATTAAATCTCTCTTCTGAGAATACTTTCATAGCACCATTAACTTTTCTAGGCTTTACTTTAGCGAATTCAACACTTCCATTATCAGGAATGTTATCGTCATAAGTTAATACTTCTAAGAAGAATGGCATATTTTCAGCTACACACTCGGAACCAATTCTTTCTATGTATGCCTTCTTCTTAAGATTGATACTTTCAGAATCATCAACATCATAATATAGAAGAAATTTAACAGCATCTGCACCATGCTCTTTAATTCTTTTAACTGACCAATCTTCTAGACAATCAGGTAATCGTCCTTTAGAGTTCACATCATAGCCCGTTTTTTCATAGGCTAATAATAATCCTGACTCGTCATTACGTGCTTTAGAAGCTGGTAAACCGTATTCGGGGTCCAGCAATATGGACGAAGCGTATTCTGTCAAAGTTTCAGAAACCAATGACTTTAAATTTTCTATTTGTTCTAATGTTGGTTCTGTATCTTGATACTTGGCCATCATACGTTTTAAAGCACCTCGTTGATCGAACGCTAAAGCTGATATGATACCTTTCTCATCGCTTAAACGCCTTAATTGTTCAAATTTATGATCTATTTTATTCATTTGTTCACACCTCAATAATTTTGATTTTGTTATAAAGGTCATCGTAGTTCTTTAAATTGATATAACCCGTAACTGTTTCTTGTGCGTTTAACATACCTAGAGTATTTGCCTTTTTAAGTAATGCTTCATTCGTTGCTTTATTCATCAAAGCAGACGCAAAACCAGCTATCATTGAATCGCCTGAACCAACAGGATTCACAACTTGGATTTTAGGTATGTCCACTTTGTAATATTTATCTTTATGTTTAGCGAATACACCATTTGAACCTAAAGACACAACAACCCATTCGATATTTTTAAATATTGGATTCGATACTGCTTGTTTCAATGAATCAATATTTTCATTTATTTGTTCTCCAAGTAATTCAGCGATTTCATCGATATTCGGTTTAATCAACAATGGTTTATATTGACCTCTCAATACTTCTGTAAGCGCTTTATTAGAACAGTCTAAAATTGCTGGAACCGAGTGTTTATCACAGGTCTTTATTAAACTTGAATAAAAATTTGGTTCCACACCTTTAGGTAAACTTCCGGATATCACAGCAATGTCAGATTTACTCACGAGTTCTTCAAAATGTTCATTAAAGCTTTCTATTTCTTCAGTACTAATAGTAGGTCCACCTTCAAGTATTTCTGTTTGGTTTCCTTCGTGTAATATAGCGATACAATTTCTTGTATTGCCTTGAATTTCAAAAAAATGATTTGCTATATTATGATCATTCAAAGATTGTTCAAGAAATTCTCCGAGTTTACCACCTTTTAAACCAGAAGCCACAACTTGTTCATTTAACTGGTTTAAAACTCTCGTTACATTTAAACCTTTTCCACCAGCGGTTTTATTCAATTTATTTGTTCTATTAACATGATTGATTGATAAATTATCCAATTGATATGATATGTCTACCGAAGGATTCATCGTAATCGTTAAAATCATAATAATATTCCTTTAATCATGATATTCACCTTTATCCCACTTCTCTAAAAATTCATCAAAGAAATGAGCGTCTGTTTGGCTTTCACTTTGACCTTCTAAATATTTAATTTTAGAAATAAGCTTTTTATTCTCTTCTGTAGGTTTATATTCAGCTTCAATAAAACCTTCAATAATATCGCACATTAATAATTCACCAATGATTTTGCCTCCAAATCCAATCACGTTCGCATTTAATTCTTCTTTAGCATAAATAGCAGAAGTCATATCTCTTACTAGAGCAGAACGTACACCTGGAACTTTATTAACAGCATTATTTATACCAACGCCAGTCCCACATATACATACACCCAAATCTGCTTCTCCAGTTGTTACTGCTTCTCCGACCTTTTTTCCGTAAATAGGATAATGTGTTCTCGCAAAATCATAAGTACCACAATCAATCACTTCATGACCAAGCGTTTTTAAAAATTGTGAAACTGCCATTTTTGTATCTGTAACAATATGATCACAACCGATTGCAATCTTCATCTATATTTCCTCCTCATTTAGCACATTTTATTTAACATATCGACACGAATTTGATGTCTTCCACCATCATATTTAGCGTTAATAAACTCTTGAACGATGTTAATTGCGAGTTGTTCTCCAACAATTTCTGAACCTATCGTAATCATTCTCGAATTATTATGTTCCCTTGTCATATATGCTGATCTTTCTTCGGAAACTTCAGCAGCAATCATGCCTTTAATTTTTGTTGCTACCATGAAACTGCCTGCTCCGTATGCATCTATAGCAATACCTAAATTTTCTTCATTTGTTTGAACTTCTTTAACAACAGCTAAGGTCGCATCTACGAAGTCAACATCATTACCTTCTGTAGCATCGACAACTTTATAATTGTTTTTCAATAAATATTCTTTGATACGTGATTTTAGATTTTTCCCATGCTCATCTGAACCAATTACGACATTCATTCAAATCTCCCTTTCTATTTGTTTATTTCATGTTGCTTTAAACAATATAAACGCTTACAAAATGATTATATTTAGATTATAAACATAAATGAACATATAATCAACATTTATTGTTCGATTTTATTTAAATAATATATAAAAAGACAAAATCTGTTTAGATTTTGTCTTTTATCGTTTAATTCTTGTTTATATAATGACTTCTGTATAATCTGCTATTATTTTATTTTTGTCTTCGTCTTTACCATCAGTTATGACACCATTTAATGATTTCAAATCACAAAATGAAACGAAATCTTCTTTTCCTATTTTTGATGAGTCAACGAGCAAATATTTCTCTAGAGAATTTCTAAGCGCTAATTTTTGAGTGTATGCTTCTTCATGTGAAGATGTCATTACGTCTATTCCTTTTACGCCGTTAGCGCTGAAGAACATTTTACTAAATCTCATTGTTTCTAATGCACTGTTTGTCATGTCCCCTGTAAACGATTCAGTAATTTCTCTCATTTCTCCACCTATTAAATAGACTTTGAAATATTCACTTTTCTTTTTAAATAGAATATTAAATACAGGCAAACAGTTTGTTATGACTGATAAATTTTTATTATAAATTTCTTCTGCTAAAAATTCTACAGTAGTACCTGGTCCTAGAAATACTGTGTTTCCTTCTTCAATAATTGTGGCTGCCTTCTTAGCTATTTGTTTTTTCTCTTCAATATATTGTGTATGCTTCTCTTTATGTGACATTTCTTTAAATTGAAAAGCCGAATTACTTCTTGCACCGCCATGTATTTTGGTTAGTATACCCTGTCCATCTAATTCAGCTAAATCTCGTCTTATTGTCATATCAGAAACATTGAGCTCTTCAACTATTTCAGCAATTCTTATTGATCCTTTTCTATTTACTAAATCCGTTATTTCATCTAATCTATCATATTTATTCAATGCATATAGCCCCCTTATAATATTGTTGATTTTACAATAAAATTGTTTGAAAAAGAAACATTTACATACTAATATATCAGGCTTTGTTTGATTATGTTAATTTTTAATAAATTAATTACTTTTATAAAACAATTTCAAAAGTTAAATAGAACGACGGTATTAAAGAAAAACACCTCAATATGGGAGGGTAAATATATAATTGTGAATGAAAAAAAGAGCAGAAATTTAACAATGAATTTCTGCTCTTTTAATTTTAAAATATCAATATCACTGGAACGGTTATGATTTAGTTGAACTTATAAATTTATTTCACTTTAAATGCTCTCATTGATTTCTCTAGATGTGATTTCATTGAAGTTATAATAGCGTCAGTATTTTTTGTTGAGAGTGCTTTAAGTATTTCATTATGTTCATCGAGGACATCTAACATTCTTCCCTGGCTTTTCAATCCTTGTGTCCCAATCAATATAGATAAGTCATGTTGAACGTTATAACTTTTTAGAAATAATTTAAATTCTATTATTTCCATTAAATATGTGTGGAATTCTTTATCTAATAACATGAAAGTATAATAATCATTCTTTTCTGCTGCTATTGATTGATGTTCTATAATGGTTTGCATATCAAGTATGTGTTTATCAGTAATTACTTTTACTAAAAAAGGTACACATGCGATTTCCAAAGATTCTCTCAATAAAAATATTTGATCAATTTCATGATTTGTAAATGTGTTTACTTTATAACCTTTTCTAGGCTTAAATATCAAGAGTTGTTCCAACACCAATTCATTCATTGCTTCTCTAACAGGTGTACGAGACACATCAAGTAAATTAGATAATTCAACTTCAGTAATGAACTCATTTAGTGGCAATTCATTATTGAATAAGGAGTATTTAACTTGATCGTAGATTTCTTGTTTAATTGAATTTCTATTAACTTTTTTTAGTGAATTATACATACATACACCTCCTTAGAAAATTTATTTAAATAATGAAACTGGATAAGTAATTAGCCATGGCACATACGTGATAATTACAAGTACAACGATTAAAATAGCTAATTGTGGAATAATAGATTTAATAATTTTCTTAATATCCACTTTACCTATAGATGAAACAACAAATAGACAGACACCTACTGGCGGTGTAATCATTCCAATTGATAGATTCACTGCCATAACCACTCCAAAATGAATCGGATCAATATTCGTAGCTAATATTAACGGCAAGAATATTGGTGTGAAGATGGTTACTGCACTTATCGTATCTATAAATGTACCAGCAATTAACAATACTATATTAATAACAAGTAAGAGCAATAATGGATTCTCAGCAAATATTCCTAGCATGTTTTGTATCTGTTCTGGCACATTGTTAAATGATACAAACCAAATAAATACTGCTGCACTTCCTATTAAGAATATTATACCAATTGATGTCTTTGTACTGCTAACCAAAGCATCATATAATTTTTTAAAAGTAAGCTCTTTATAAACTAATGTACTTATAAGTATGGCATATAGGACCGCTATTACGCCAGATTCAGTAGCTGTAAACAAGCCACTAATAATACCGCCAATTATAATTGCAGGCATTAATAATGCTAAAATCGCATCTTTAAATCCTAGAAGAATATCTTTAATAGGTGGAAAGCTATCCATAGATTTGTAGTTATTCTTTTTACCTACAAAATAACTATAAATCATTAATCCTACACCCATTAAAATTCCTGGAACTATTCCGCCTATAAATAAATCACTTATAGATTGATTAGCCATTACACCAAATAAAATAAATATAATACTTGGTGGTATAATCGGCCCTACTGTAGAAGCTGATGCAACTAATGCAGAAGAAAATCCTTCATCATATCCTTCCTTCTTCATTAAAGGTAAAAGCATTCCACCAATTGCAGCTGCTGCAGCAATCGCTGTACCTGTTAAAGCAGCAAAGAATACACTCGAAATAATAACTACCATCGCTAATCCACCAGGTAATGGGCCAATTAACAACTTAGAAAAATTCACAATTCTTTGGGACATGCCCCCTTTAGACATAATCTCTCCAGCTAGTACAAATAGAGGGATAGCTAACAGTGAAAAGTTATTAATCCCGAAGTACATTTTTCTCGGTATAATTTCTAGAAACTCAATACCTGTCCAGCCTATACCAATTATTGAAACAGCCATTAATGAGAAGGCAATAGGCGTTCTTAAAAGTATGAGTACAAATAGCAAAATAATTAAAAATAGTATCATGATTCATCACCTGTCTTCCATGTGAAATAAATCATGAGTAGAAAACATAAAGGCATCGGAATATACATAATCCATCTACCTATTGGTATTGATGTCATTACTTGATTAGCATCTATACTCAAATATACTTGTAAAATGCTGTAATAAACTAATATTAATAGCACTAATGTAATCACTGTTTTCACAAAATAGCTAAGTATGTTATTAATTTTAGCTGGCATTTCTTCAAATAAATCTACTTGTAAATGCTCTTGTTTATACATTAAGATTACTGCCCCAAACAAAATACTATAAACAAAAAATAGCATTAACACTTCTTGTGACCAAAATATAGAAGTCTTAAATATGAATCGAGTTAGTACTTGCAACAAAATCATAGCAATTGATAAAATCATGAAAAACGTCATGATATGTGTCAAAATATTTATAAACTTCTTCTCTAGTATATCCAGTTTATTCATAATTAGCCCCCTTATTTGCTAAATTGACGAACTATGGATTTAGGTACTTGGTCTGTAATTTGAGAATCTACATTTTTAGTTTTATTTTTAAATTCATCCCTATTAACATTCGTAATAATCATACCTTCATCCTTCAATTGCTTCTTAATTTTCTTCTCTTGACTTGCAATATATTTTCTTTGATAATCAGTTGCTTCTTTCACACTTTCGTCCACTATCTTTTTCTCTTTTTTAGATAGTTGGTTATAATAATCGTCATTCATAAGCACAACAGCAGGTGTATAAGTATGATTTGTTAAAGATATATATTTTTGTACTTCAAATAATTTCTGAGAATAAATCGTCGGTAAAGGATTTTCTTGTCCATCTACCACCCCTTGATCTAATGCTGAGTACAGTTCACTAAAACTGATTGGTGTTGGAATAGCATCAAGTGTTTTTAAATGTTCATTCCATACTTTTGCAGATTGGACTCTTAGTTTCAGATTTTTCATATCTTCTGGATGTTTGATTTCTCGCTTTTTATTAGTAAAATGTCTAAAACCAACTTCCCAATAACCAAGCCCTTTCATGTCTTTCTTTTTAGCTAATGCTAATAAATCTTTACCCGGCTTACCGTCTAGTTTCGAATAAACATCCTTTTTACTATCAAATAAATAAGGAATACCAAACAAATTCATTTCAGGCATTGTATTGGATAAACTACTATCCGCTGCAACTGTTGTCATTTGTATAGTACCAGTCATCGTTTGATCTACTAACTCATCTTCGTTTCCTAAGCTTCCATTCCCATATACATTCACTTTCATTTTCCCATCAGACTTCTCTTCTACTAACTCTTTAAACTTTTGAGAAGCAATATTATATTGATGAGTATCAGATCCTGTATGTGCTAATCTTATGGTTTTTTGTTCACTTCCATTCACTTTTTCAGTAGAATTTTGACAACCACTTAAGATTAGAAGAAGCAATAAGGATAGTGAAATAAACTTTTTCATTAAACGTCATCCCCTTATAATCTGTCTCCGTTTACGAATATAAATCAGTTCTTCTATTTTTAAATACAGGTATTTGATTGCGCATTTCATCAACTTTATCTAAATCGATTTCTACATTAAACGTTGTTTCTTGATTATCAGCTTCTGATAATACATCACCATTTGGAGCAATCACCATAGAATGACCAGCATATTCCGTGTTACCATCATTTCCACATGAGTTACACGCCACAATATATGATTCATTTTCAATTGCTCTAGCAATATTTAAATGTCTCCAATGATATAACCTAGACTCGGGCCACTCAGCTACTACAAAAACCACTTTACTGCCTTCAATAGCTAATTGTCGTATAGGCTCTGGAAATCTTAAATCGTAGCAAATAATGCCACTCATTTTGTTCTGACATAATTCAAATGTTTCAGGCAACAATTTTCCTGGTGCTAAATACTTAGGTTCATCAAGCATCGGAACTAAATGAATCTTATCGTAGTCATAAATTAAATCACCTTGATTGTTAAATACAATTAGCGTATTATAAACCCCTTCATCCTTCTTATTTGAAACCGAGCCAGCTACAACATTAACGTTAAATGCTCTCGCTAAATTCGATATGAATTTCGTCGTATTTCCCAGGTTATGATCAGCTTTTTCATTTAAATGTTCTAAATCATAACCGTTGTTCCACATTTCAGGTAATACAACAATATCCGTATCACTTCTTAAATCATTTTTGAAAAAATGTTCAATTTTAGCTTCATTCTTTTCAACATCGCCAAGCACAACCTCAAATTGATAAAGTTGAATATTCATCATAATTTACTCACCCCATATTCCAATTGAATAGACTTATTCCGATTAGCATCAACAAGTTCAGCTTTAAATTTATCAGGATATTTGAAACCATCAACTAAAGGAACAGTCCCACAATAAACAACTGTGCTATTTAAATGAACACCAAATTCATTCAAAGCATCCATTAACTTGTCATAAGGTAAAATACCACTCACTTTATCCTCTTGGTACAAAGTCCATTTATCATCATCATAAACATAAGACCTCAACTCTAAATCATCCCAATGCCCCTCAACATCTTCAAATTCCCATACACTATCAGCAATAGGCTTTGCACATAATTGCTTAGACTTATGAATACTCACAGTCTCTAACTCTCTATCAGTATGGTCACTACCTAAAGTTACATATCGTTTATCCCCATCAAAAATGACAACAATTTCCGCTTCACCACTCGAACGATCACCAATAATAGAAATATCATTATCTTGTCTAAATAAATAAGGATCTAAATGATAAATCTCAGGAATCGAATCCGGTTCAGGAACACCAAGTTCTTTCAGCTCATTAATATGTGCCTTTGTCTTCTCAACATCCCTACCAGAATAACCAATACAATATGCATGATCGAAAGATAAATCTATACCTTGCGCACCTAATTTAAATTCCATATTAACACCCCTTTTTAATGTATACATTATACAGTATACATATTAGGGTATATATTTACAACTTTAGGTTAAAAAAACTTATAAAAAAAGCCCCTTACTATTGGAAAAGTAAGGGACTCATTATCAAAATTGATCTATCGTCTTAATTATTGTAGAGTCTTTAATTGTGTGTATGTCCTTATGGCTATCTGAGTCGTTTAAGAAATCGCTTTTATGTACACTTAATAACTTTTCAACAAAGTTTCGTGCCCATCTGCCATTTGATTTTTGTGACTGTTCTAATTGATTATATTTTTGTTCAACTTGTACGCTTAATATTTGATCGTTAAACTTCCACTCTGAACTTAACCTTCTATAAACAATTTCTGCAACTTCTTCACCTGTATAATCTTCAAAATGAATTTTAGTTGGTACACGAGACTTCAATCCTTCATTCGCATCTAAGAATCGTTTCATATCTCCTTCATAACCTGCAAAAATAGCTAAGAATTTATCTCGTTTATTTTCTAATTCTGTTATTAGAGTTTCAATTGCTAATACACCAAAGTCATTACTACTTCCGTCTTTAGGCAATAATTGATACGCTTCATCTATAAATAGTACACCACCCATTGAACTGTCTACAACTTGGGTTGTCTTCTCTTCAGTTTGTCCTATATAACTTCCGATAAGTTTACTACGTTCAGTTTCTACTAAGTGTCCTTTACTTAATAAACCTAACTCTTTAAAAATTTGAGCAATCAATCTTGCAACTGTTGTCTTGCCTGTCCCAGGTGCACCTGTAAAAATCATATGGTTATTAGATTTTTCAACTTTACTACCACGTTCTTCTAACAATTGATCAAATTTAACATCATTTATTATCGATTTTACTTTTTCTTTAACAGCATTCAAACCAACAAGATTGTCTAATTCTTCTAAATACTTTTCGAGATTATTTTGTTTTGTTTCATCATCAGCTTGATTAAATATTTTATAATCATCACTTTCAATTGTCATTAAACTATCATCATCAAAGTTACTTTCAATAGAAAGTCGATGCATCTGTGACGTTGTTAATTTTTCATTAAAGTTACGTACCCATCTAGCATTACTATCATCAAAAGATCGTCTATATTCATTTCTTAGTACACGACGATATTCTTCTTCATTAAATTCATAACTTTTATTTCTCAAATCCAATACACCTATGTCCAATAATGCATCTAAACTGTAATTTTCAAAGTCAAATACATTTGGGATTCTTGATTCTAAACCTGGATTAGATTTTAAGAATAAATTCATTTCATTGGTATAGCCTGCAAATATAATCATAATACTGTCACGATGATCTTCCATGTACTTCAATATTGTATCGATAGCTTCTTGTCCAACTTGGTTACTACCACTATTCTGACTTAATGTGTATGCTTCATCTATAAACAAGACCCCATTTTCAGCACTTTCTAACACTTCTAAAGTTTGTTGGGTCGTTTTGCCAACGAATTCAGATACTAGATCTTGCTTACTCACTTCTACATAGTTTTCAGATAGCACAACGCCTTCTTCATACAATGCTCTCGCAATCAATCTTGCTACAGTAGTTTTACCTGTTCCTGGATTTCCTATAAAGATAGAATGTAATGATGGCATACTTGTCGCAATGTTTTTTTCTTGTTTAATTTTATTTATTTTAGCAACATTGATGAATTTTTCAGTCGTTTTCTTTACATTTTCCAGACCAATTAAACTTTCTAGTTCTTCCAAAGCAGATATTATTTCCTCACTATCAAACTGTACTTCTTCATATTCTTCATCTTCAGGATCTAATTCAAATGCTCTTTCTAACTCCTCATCATCTTCATAATAAGATTCTTGAGCCTCTCCATCCATTTGTCTAACGTTTGCTTGTTTCTGTTCATCTAAATTTAACACTTCAAAATCAGAACCTTGAACTTGAGAGGTATTGTCACTATGAACAATCAGCTCTCTACCATTCTCAAACTCTACTTCTAAATCAACAGCCTTTAATTCAAAAGTACTATCGTCTAACTTTACAAACCCATTTCCTTTAATGACAGTTAATTGATCAAGAAATACTTTACTTTTATCTTGAGCGATTATTTCATATGTATCTTCAATTTCATTTTCGATAAATAGATTTCCAGAACGTAACACGCCCTTCTCATATACCGATGCAGTATCCACTAATAATGTATTATTAACTATTGCATTTCCGCCTATAACAGCAAAATTCTCAATTAATGAATCTGAAATATTAACAGATGCACCATTTTTGATTACTGCACTAAATAAGTTGTTATTAGCTTTTGTAATTGTCACATTCTGAAAAATACTTCCACTTCTTAAACCTTCCAATACTAGACCATTGCAATCATTATTAGGTTTGATAATGACATTGTTTAAGATAAGTTGACTGTTGAAAGAATTTACAGCAACTACTTCCACAAGATGGCTAACATCAATTGTCATGTTCTCAATCGTAACAATCGCATTTTCTAGACTAATCGGTACCTCTAAAGTTACTTCTTCAGGAGCAGCATTGCTTTTAAGTTTATACTTACCGTTCTTAAAACCAAGCCCACTCGGGAAATAATAAGAGTCTTTCATAGCATCAAATACAATAACAGCCTCATTGCCTATCGGTAGCTCAGCAAATTCTTCAATCGATTTTTTAAAAAAGCCTTTTCCAACTAAAATAGGTTTTTTCACTAATAAAACTCCTTTATTACATTTTTCTTGCTGTAAAATACATATAAACTAATGAAACCAAACCTAAAATAAACGAATATCCCCATACAAAATATAAAAAGACATATTTTATAACCACTCTAATAATAGCAACAAAACAACCAGAGCTTTGTAATTGTTCAGCAAAGCTTGTTTTTTGAGTGAGTTTTCCTATAAAATCATCAACAACACTAATAATAAAAGGAAATAGTAGAAAATTAAGTAGCACCACAATCCAAAGACTATCCCCCATCATCGTAATAAATAACAGAGTAATAATTAACGAAATTAAGTACCTTTTAATCCATTCATTCTTGTCATACAATAAAAACATTTTTTTGAAATTCTCAATAAACGAACTCTTATTCTTATCAGAAGCACCAAATTCATGATGCGTTCTTTGACTCTGAGAACCCTCGTTCTTATCGTCACTATTATGAAATGCCTCTTCATTATTTATCTTTTTAGCCTTACCACTACTTTTAGCACCAAATTGTCTCTTATGATTTCCTTCAGACATAGTTACACTCCAAACATTTTTAATAAATAATAACAAATATATATTTATAATTTTTAAAATACTATTACTGTTAATTATATACTAAATAAGAATCTATAAAAAGTCCAAAATCCCTTTTTGTGTCAAATTTCAACACTTTGCAATTTTGAGAGTAAATTAGCTTACTTTAATAACCTAACCATTACCCAATCGTTTACCTATCCTCACTTGCATAAATCTAATATAAAAAATCAAAAATAAAGTATTCTCTAAACAACAATTAAACTAAAATATAAATGTCGTCAATCACACTTCATAGACACAGATTTCTGTGGAGGAGGTGATGTCTATGGAGATTATGCTTTCTAACATAGTCTCACCTATAATCGTAGGTGCGACACTTATGCTATTATCATACTGGTTAGATAAACGTAAGACAAAAGACGACAAATAACCAGCATCAAATAAACCCCCTTACTACCACAAATAGTAAGGGGGTTTGATGTATGTCTCGGAAATTATGCTCTATAGTTATTATACAAAATCTCCTAGAAAATGTAAATAATATTTAAGTTTCTAATTAAGTTTTTATTGATTTTTTATTTATAAGATATCTTCAAATTTCATCATATTTAGAATTGCTATTCTTACTTTTTTCTATTGGATATTTTTGTGCATTCTTTTCTAATTTCTGTTCAATAATATCATTTATATCGAAATTCAAATTATCAGCCAACATGTAACTATATATTAATACATCAGCTAATTCTTCTGCTAAGCGCTCAGGTTTATTAGCTATAACTTCTTCTGATGTCTTCCATTGAAAAAGTTCTAATAGTTCTGAAGCTTCTAAAGAGATTGATAATGCTAAATCCTTTTCATTGTGAAACTGTCTCCAATTACGTTCATCTCTGAATTTATTTACCTTATCTAGTATCTTATTATTGTCTTCCATATTTATCATCCTTTTGCAGCATTTTTGAGTGCTTCTCTTAGCTCATCGTCTACAGCATATATGTATAAACCATTAACACCACGAGTCATTAATACATTTAATTCATTCTTTAATAATTCTTCCGCAAAATTCTGTAATGTGTCATCTGATAACTTTCTATTTTGAATAGCTTTCTTATTTTCACTACTATTTTTATCAAAAATAATTTTTCCATTTCTATATTTTACTGATGGACCTATAATTAGACCTGCGTAATTTAAATCTAATCCTTGTATTGTATATGTGGAACCAACTTCATTTATAGTATTTTCTCGCTCTACCCATGGTAAATCTTTTTCACCTTTTTCAGCTTTGATTTGTTTATTCCATGGCATAGACCAGTCTCCAATGACTACATCCCAATAAGGTTTATTCTCAGGTTTTTTAGTTCCATTGTATTTCCAATCGAAAGTTGCAATCATTCTAGAGATTCCTGAATCAGTTTTGGTTGCTTTATTGCGTATTTTATTTTGTAAATCATTGGGACTATCAAATATTTTTATTTCATAACCTTTACTATCTATAGGTATTGGGTTAACAATTTGCTTGTCTATTATAGTTCTTATCCAATTAATTGTCTCTATACCACTATTAATTCTTAATTGGTTTTTTAATTTAATATGATTATCTTTTTCTCTTGCACTAGTTATTAGTTTATCTAACGTATCAAATTCCCAAACTTGTTCTCTACTTAATATTTGTTTCTTATCAAAAACAGCTACAACAACTTTTGCTCTTTCTATTAAATCCTTTAAATGACCTTCACCTTTATAAGACATTTTACCTTGTGTTAATAGTAAATGAGCCTCGTCCACAATGACAATATCTGCCTTATTACTAGGTTCATTATTTAAAATAAAACTAGTTGGTTTTTTGATGATGCTATTCTTCTTATTAGTTAATCCTAACTTTAAAGCAATTTGTTGATAGATAGTTATATGTTCATCATGATTAACTAATAAATATACATTCAATGGATCAGAAAACTCATCAAAATCATATTTTTTTAACTCATAGAAAAGTGTACTCATTAATACAGTTTTTCCTGAGCCCGCTTCACCTTCAACCATGATTAATTGGCTCTCATCTTCTTCATGGAGTGCTATTTTAATTTTATCAATAATCTCTTCTTTAGCTGATATTTGTTCAGGTGTTAATTTATGAAAAGGAGAAGCTTTAAATATTGCTGAGTCACGGACCATTCTTTCAATTGGAAATAGTTCTTTATTTTTCTTATGTAATTTATTCCATATTTCAGAAAAAATTTCATCTAATTTATCTGAAGTATAGTATTCATTTTGCTGATTAGTTCTACTATTAAATATCGATTTAACACTATCAACACTCGATAAATATTGCATTAATCTATTCTCGATATCTAAAGTTAAAGACTTATTAAAATACTTATGCCCAATTACGTACATTGAAGATGTCTGAGAATGATAAAACTCATTCCAATATTTCTTATTTAATTTAGTATCTACACCCAGATGTTGTTTCGTTCTTGTTTTAATATCAGCAGTTTCTCCTACATACACACTAAAAGAATCTTCTTTCATTTCATCGTTAACTATATATACAGTTGGATATTGTAAGAGATACTTAGAATCATCAAAATTTTTCCAGTTATTTAGTGTCATACTTAAATTTTCAATTGAATAATCTATCTTTTCAATCCTTAAATCCTTGCTCATAGTTATCACCTGTTTATTTATTATAGAAAGAAATTATTAATTTATTTAAACTAATTATACTATAATTGAAAAGTGATATATATTAACTTTTTATCCAAATACACAAACCATAAATCCTCATACTATTATATTAGTAAATAAAGTGTCCGTGAGATAATATCTAAGAAAATTAAAAAGAGCAGAAATTCATTGTTAAAACTGAATTCCTGCTCTTATTTCTTATATAAATCATTCACACTTCTTCTGATTTGTGTAAATATGACTATCATTACTTACACTTCCTTCAACTTGTGTGAATATGGCTACCCTTGCTTACTCTTCTCTCGACTTGTGTGAATATGGCTACCCTTGCTTACTCTTCTCCCGACTTGTGTGAATATAGCTACTCTTGCTTACACTTCTCTCGACTTGTGTGAATATGGCTACCCTTGCTCACTCTTCTCCCGACTTGTGTAAATATGGCTACCCTTGCTTACTCTTCTCTCGACTTGTGTGAATATAGCTTTCCTTACTCACGCTTCTTTACTCAACTCTTCATTTGCTGCATCTATAAAGTCGCGAACTGTTTTGATGTCTATGTTAACCATGATAAGTGAGCGTAATGGCATGTTCTCAAATATTGAGGTTAGTTCTGGGTTCTCTGTTACGGCTTCTATTATTTTATCTAAATTGTATTGTTCTAGTGACTGCTTGAATTCTTCTTTTCTTGTTACGATTTCTGATAGGTATGTGTCTTCGTGTATCTGATTTGATGTTGTTTGGTTTGTTATATTTAGTGTGATTGGTTGTTCTAATCGTATGTCTTCTACTGATGATCCTGCATAAATTATATATTCTCCGTCGTCTATTTGCCATTGTCCTCTGTTTTCATTGTACCAACGCATTGCTTTATATGGTATTTCAAAGGTGATAGTTTTTGTTTCATTTACTTCTAAAGCGACACGTTCGAATTCTCTAAGTTCTTTGAATGGCATATCGATATCACTTGTACGATTTCCTATATAAATTTGTACAACTTCTTCTCCAAATATATTCCCTGTATTTTTAATATCTAGACTAACCTTTAGACTACTCTCTTGATTCGTTATTTGCATATTACTGTAATCAAATGTTGTATAACTTAAACCGTGACCAAATGGGAATTGTGTTTCAATATTTTTTGTATCGTAATATCTATAGCCTACGTATATACCTTCTCTATAATTTTCATCTGCTTTACTTTGATTAAATGTTAAGTAGGAAGGGACGTCTTCAATCCGTTGTGGTACTGTTTCTGCTATTTTACCTGCTGGGTTCTGTTTACCTGTTAATATATCGTAAATTGCTTCTCCTACCGCTTCTCCTGGTAAATATGTTTCAACGATAGATTTCACTTTATCTGCCCATGGCATAAGTACTGTTCCACCATTTTGTAAGATTATTGTTACGTTTTCGTTTTCTTTAGTTACTGCATCTATTAAAGCTAATTGATTGTCTGGCAATGATAAGGAGTCTTTATCTAGTCCTTCTGTTTCATAACTTTCAGGATACCCTAAGAATAATACTACTTGATCATTTTGTTGTGCTACTTTTACTGCTTGTTGTTGAAGTTGTTGATCTACTTCACGATTATTTATATTGTAACCTTGTGCATATACATATTGTTGATTTTTAAATGCTCCTAATAGTGTTACGACATGATATGGATTTACTTTAGATGAACCCCCACCTTGATATCTTGGATTTTCTGCAAGTTCACCAATTAATCCTAATGATGAAGGTTGTAATGGTAGATTTTCGTTTTCATTTTTTAATAGAACAATACTTTTCCGTGCAAGTTCTCTTGCGAAATCGTGGTAAGTTTCTTTGTCATAAGACTGTACTTCTTCTTTAATTTGATAGTCTTTCATTAAAGTTAAAACACGATCCACTGAAACATCTAAAATATGCTCGTCTAATTGACCATTTTTTATAGCATCTTTCACTTCAGTTAACGTAGCTTCACCTTTACCTGGCATTTCTAAATTTAGACCTGCCTTCAATGACTGTGCACGACGTTTAACTGCTGACCAATCAGATACGACTACACCTTGATATCCCCATTCATTTCTTAATAAATCTGTAAGCAACCATTTGTTCTCTGAAACAGGAACTTGATTCAAAAAGTTATAAGAACTCATTATTGTTGCAGGTTCTGCTTCTTTTACGATTGTTTCAAATGCACTAAGATAAATTTCTCTTAATGTTCGTTCGTCAATGTTAGATGAATTTGTAAAACGTTGATTCTCTCTATTATTAGTCGCAAAATGTTTAACACTTGCACCGACACCTTGAGATTGTAAACCTTTAATATATGCTGTACCAAGTTTACCTGATACAAATGGATCTTCAGACATATATTCAAAATTTCTACCTGCTAGAGGATTTCTCTTAATGTTAATCCCTGGTCCTAACAATACATTCACTTTTTCACTTTTAGCGATTTGTCCTAAATATTCCCCGTATTGACGTAACAAATCTTTATCAAACGAACATGCAATTAATGCTAAACTTGGGAAACTAATTGTTTCAATACTTTGATTCAAACCTAAAGCATCAATATCCTCTTCTTGTTTCCTTACTCCAGAAGGTCCATCAGTAAGTAATAGTGACTTTAATCCTTCATTTTTCAATTCTTTTGTATACCAAAAATCTTGTCCCGTTACAATTTTGATCTTGTCATCTAATGATAAGTTTTTAATGATTTCACTATTTTTCATAGATACCACTACCTTTATATTGTTATAAATATCTGTAAAGATGAATGCTCTTTATATTCAAACTATAATATAGGACAATGATATTTAATTGTATTTATTCTAGAAAAATAGTATATTCTCTATAAATAAGGAGTGGTTTTATGGATTATACTATAAATGATGAATTAGATTATATATGTAAACTGTCACAAACTAATACGAGTATGAATATTTTCATCAAAACTTCAAACAACCTGATTAAAGAATATAAATTTCCTTATTTAGAAAACCCCTTTTTCTCTTCAGAAGACTTATGCGAACAACTTTTTACCGAAATTGAAGCAACTGCTGAAATACCGTTCATAAAGTCACTCAATAACATAGAGTATTATTCATGTATAAGAACAGCAAATTTCGACTTTATTATGGGTCCATGTGTATTAGAAGAAGTGTCTAATAATCTCTTTTACGATTATATTAAACGCCATAACGTACCACTTTATTTAAAGAAAAGTTTACAAACTTATTTAAACTCGGTTCCACATTATAAAAAAGCTAATCTCATTAACATGAGTCAACTTGTATACTTTCTATTATTTAGAAAACAAATTAATGCGTCAGATATCGAAGACCATTCTCAAAACATAACTAATGCAGAAGAAAATATCGATTTTGAACTTTCAATTAAACGTGTAAAAGAACAATTACATCATGATATTTTATTAGAAAATAATTTTAATAAGTATATAAAAAATGGTGATGTAGAAAATATAAAAAATGCATTTAGAAATACACTGTATATAGATAAAGTTGGCGTAGTGACTCCAGACAATCTTATTCGAAATGATAAGAATTTAGCAATTGCATCAGTAACAATTGCAACTAGAGCAGCTATAGAAGGCGGCTTACACTATGAAGTCGCATATTCACTAAGCGATATCCTTATTCAAAAAATAGAAACAGAACAAGAATTTGTACTCGTAAAAACAGTTGAACGAATCTTTATAGAATTTGCCACTAAAGTAAAGAACTTAAATACAACTAAATATTCACAACCCATACACCAAGTTCAACAATATATTTATAACCACTTATACCAACCATTAACATTAGACAAGTTGGCAGCACAAGTACATATAAGTTCAAAATACTTATCCCATCTATTTAAAGAAGAAGTAGGCGTAACTTTAAGCACCTATATAACAGAGAAAAAACTAGAAGAAGCTAAAATATGGTTAGATAACTCAAACCTATCCATTTCCGAAATCGCACATCAACTCAGCTTTTCAGATCAAAGCCACTTCATAAAAGTATTCAAACGCAATAACGGAATAACCCCAAAGCAATATCGAGTTAGTAAAGTAGAGAAATAAGAAGGATGTCTATTTGGTGCTGATAAGAGGTACAGTATAAGCAGTTCTCAGCGAAATTGCTGATAAGAGGTACAGTATAAGCAGTTCTCAGCGAAATTGCTGTTAAGAGATACAGTATAAGCAGTTCTCAGCGAAATTGCTGATAAGAGATACAGTATAAGCAGTTCCCAGTGAAATTGCTGATAATAAAAGCCATAAAAATTGACCTGACAACAAAAATAGAAGCTGAGACATAAATTTGTCCCAGCTTCTTAATTTATTTCGACAACGCTAATTTTATATGTACAAGATGATGTTCTTCATGAAATGATAATTTAGCGATTTTATATGCTACTGTTGTTTCTCCGGTATCTTCGTGTAAGAATGCTCGATATAGTTGATCTTCTGTTAATTTACGACCAACTGCTACGATACGTTCGTTCATACCTTCTAACATTCTAAGTGAACATTCTATCGGTAAATCATTATCCGGTAATTTAATCCATTCTTCTTGGTCAAAAGCTACTATTGTCGGTATTCTATCATCTGTTAAAGCTATTTTTAATCGTTGATACATATTGAGTTGAGAGTCAGCTATGTGATGGACCAATTGTCTTACTGTCCAACTGCCTTCTCGATATGTCTTATTTAACTCTTCACTATCTAATCCATCTACAACTTTTCTTAACCGATTAGAGTAATTTCCAATTTCATCTAACCACTGCTGTATATGGTCCATTGTTACTTTTTCAGGTAATTCCAATTCTCCAATAGGAAATCTTGCATCCATGTTAATCACCCTTTTTAGTTATTTTAAATTCATCTTCATTATATGACATATTCTCTCTTTCTAGAAATTTAAACATAGAAGCGACTATGTGGCTGGGCAAAGTTGTCCTAGAAAATCAAAAATTATTCTCTATTTCTTTTATCTTGTGTGAATATGGCTATCCTTGCTTACACTTCCTTCTACTTGTGTGAACATAGCTATCCTTGCTTACTCTTCTCCCAACTTGTGTGAATATGGCTATCCTATGAATAAGAGGCTGAGACAAAAAGTTTCAGAAATTCAAAAAAAAGACGAAATTCACGATAAAAAGTGAGTTTCGTCTTTTTTTTACTTTGAGAACGTTTTTGGTAGCTCGAAGAGCTACCATTTTTCTTATGTTTGTAGCCATTAAGGCAATCCCTAATTCACGTTTCACTTTTGGTTTCCCTCTAAGAGAAACACGAGTGAAACCCAAAATAGCCTTCAAATATCCGAAAACTGGCTCTACATCAATCTTTCTTTGTTTGTAGATTTTTTCAGTTTCAGGTTTTGAAAGCAACTTTTGTGTCATATGTTTAAAGTATTCCCACACATTATTTTTCATTATTTTTTTATTTGTACTCTGGTATGCATTTTTTCTACATAACTCAAATAGTTCGCAGTTGTTACAATTATCAATTTCATATAACTTGAAATCTCTTTTATATTTATACTTATCGATTCGATAAGCGTATCGTTTGAATGACAATCTGCGATTGTTCGGACATATGAATTCATCTCTTAGTTCATCATACTTCCAATTTTGTGTGTTATATATGTTTTCTTTATATTTCTTGGTTTGTTCTTTTAGGTACATACTATAAGTTATCAATGGTGTTCTGTTAAATTGATCTAGAATCGTTTTATAATTTTCCTCACTGCCGTAGCCAGCATCTGCGACAATATAGTTAGGTAGATTAAAATAGTTATTTCTAATATTATTTAAAAATGGTGTAAGTGTTCTAGTATCTGTTGGATTAGGAAATATGTCATAAGATAAAACAAATTGTGAATTTGTAGCAATTTGTAAATTGTATCCTGGTTTTAATTGTCCGTTCATCATGTGGTCATCTTTCATTCTCATAAAAGTTGCATCATGATCTGTTTTAGAATAGCTATTTCTTTCACCTAATATATCCAATTGTTTTTGATATTTTATTTGCCTATCGATATTTTCACTTAACAATTTTTTAGTCTTTTTTATTTCCATTCTTTCTGAACGCATCGTTTTTCGTTCTGCTATATCTTTAGAGTTGCTAATATCATCGTTTAAATCTTCGATTTTTTCTTCTAATCTGTTTTTGAATTCATAAAGAGTTTCAAGTGTAATATCTTGGGTCTCATCTTTTAACTCAGGTATTACTTCATTTACTATGGCTTCACGATAGATTTCTTTTGATTGTTCAACTACTTTTTTATTAAATCTTTCTGTGTTTTTTCTCCAAACAAAAGTGTATTTATTGGCATTTGCTTCAATTTTAGTACCGTCTATATAAATACTTTCCTCATCAATAAGGTTTTGTTCTATAAGTTGTGTTCTAAAATTTATAAATAGTGATTGTAATAATCGATCAATTATAGGATTAATTCTGAAACGATTTAT
>NZ_JAJNIS010000013.1:0-63571 GCF_022386375.1 Mammaliicoccus sp. K-M42
TAAAAACCAAGCATATATATTTTGTTAATACCATAGAAAAACCAATGGTTGATTACATCTAAAGATATTACACAAAATTATGGACTTGACTTTTTTATCGGTCCAGAAACACTAAATACGTCTTATCCAAACAAAAAAGAAGCAATTCAGCTATATGCTGAATTGCCTCCTACTTTATCTATATAAAAACTTAGTTCCATAAGTTTTCTAATAAGTTTGTTTGGTTTCTATCTGGTCCTACTGAGAAGATAGAAATTTTCACGTTACATAATTCAGAGATGCGTTCTAAGTAACGACGTGCGTTATCTGGTAGTTCATCTAATGAACGACAACTTGTAATGTCTTCTTCCCAACCTGGTAGTTCTTCGAAGATTGGTTTACAACGTTCTAATTCGTTTAAGTTTGCTGGGTATTCTGTAATTTCTACGCCATCAATTTCATATGCTGTACAAATTTTAACTGTTTTAAGTCCTGTTAATACATCAATTGAGTTGATTGATAAGTCTGTAATACCACTTACACGACGTGAGTGACGTAATACTACTGAGTCAAACCAACCTACACGACGAGGACGTCCTGTTGTTGTACCGTATTCACGACCTACTTCACGGATATGATGACCATCTTCATCAAATAGTTCTGTTGGGAATGGACCGTCTCCTACACGTGATGTATAAGCTTTACATACACCGATAACTTTTGATACGTATGTTGGACCAACTCCGCCACCTACTGTAACGTTACCAGCAATTGGATTACTTGAAGTTACGAATGGATATGTACCATGATCGATGTCTAACATAACACCTTGTGCACCTTCAAATAAAACTTTTTCTTCGTTTACGAAAGCATCGTCTAATAATTTAGCTGTGTCAGTAACGTAATCTTTCAAACGTTGACCTGCAGCAAAATATGTTTCAAAGATTTCTTCAAAAGTGAAACCTTCAGCATTGAACATTTTTTCAAATAGTTCATTTTTATATTCAAGATTATTTTTTAAAAGCTTTTCAAATGTTTCTTTATCTAATAAATCAGCCATACGAATACCGATACGTTGTGCTTTGTCTACATAAGCTGGACCGATACCTTTTTTAGTTGTACCAATTTTGTTATCACCGCGTTTTTCTTCTTCTAGTTCATCTTGTTTTAAATGATATGGCAAGATTACTTGTGCACGGTTAGAAATTCTCAAGTTGTTTGTTTCAACTCCGCGTTCGTTTAAAGCATCTAATTCTTTTAATAAAGCTACTGGATCAACTACTACGCCATTACCGATAACACTTGATTTCTCTTTATAAAATATACCTGATGGTACTAAGTGTAATTTATAAGTTTCTCCATCAAATTTTATTGTATGACCTGCATTGTTACCGCCTGAAAAACGTGCAATAACGTTTGCATCCTCTGCTAAGAAATCTGTAATTTTACCTTTACCTTCGTCTCCCCATTGCGTCCCAACTACTACGATTGATGACATGTGAGCACCTCCGCTTTTTCTCATTAACCATTAAGTATTCTATCAGTCCTATAACTAAATTGCAAACTAAAAACGAACATTAGTCATGAGTGTTTTTTTACATTTTGTAATCACATCACAATGTCTAATAAACGCCTTAACCATAGTAATTAAAAGGTTTTTAACCAAAATCACTAACTATAAAAACACAAACATAAAGAAATAATAGTGTCTTTACACAAAACAAAAGACGTACATTATAATAGAAAGTTCTATAAATGTACGTTTTTAAGCCTAAAAACTTTTTTATCCAAATTCCATTCCTGCATGTTGATAATCGATATCTGTGAATTTGTTGTATTGTTTCATGAAATGCAGTTTAACTGTGCCGGTTGGACCGTTACGTTGTTTAGCAATGATAATTTCTATTTCACCATTATCATCTTGTGCACCAGCATCAACTGCTTCACCATCTTCGTCTTCTCCGCCTCTTGAATAATAATCATCTCTATACAAGAAGGCAACAATATCAGCATCTTGCTCAATAGAACCTGATTCACGAATATCACTCATCATCGGTCTCTTATCTTGTCTTTGCTCAACGCCACGAGATAACTGACTTAATGCGATAACTGGACACTCTAATTCCCTTGCTATTGCTTTAAGCATACGAGATATTTCAGATACTTCTTGTTGTCTATTATCTGAACTTCGTGAACCACTACCTTGAATTAACTGTAAGTAGTCAATCACAATCATATCTAAGCCATGCTCTTGTTTCAGTCTACGACATTTTGCACGAATATCCGTTATACGAATACCTGGTGTATCATCAATAAATATTTTTGTACGAGACAATTTACCTACTGCAACTGTAAATCTGCTCCAGTCTTCTTCTGTCATAGAACCTGTACGCAATCTATTTGAATCAACATTACCCGTACTACAAATCATACGTGTTGCCAGCTGATCTGCACCCATTTCGAGTGAGAAGATTCCAACAGAGTATAAATCTTGATGTGTTGCTACTTGTTGAGCAATATTTAATGCGAAGGCAGTCTTACCGACAGAAGGACGTGCCGCAATAATAATTAAATCATTGCGGTTAAATCCTGCTGTCATTTGGTCTAAATCTCTATATCCTGTTGGTATTCCTGGCGTTTGACCACTGTTTTGGTCTAGTTGCTCAGCATTATCAAATACTATACTTAAGACATCTTTTATGTCTTTGAATCCTTCTGTACCTCTTGAAGCAGAAATTTCTAATATTCTTTTTTCTGCGTCACCTAACAACGATTCTAAATCAAGCTCTGGATTATACCCATCTTCAGCAATACTATCTGCTACACGAATCAATTGACGTTTCACTGCATGTTTAAACACTATATCTATGTAGAAATGAATATTTCTAGTTGTTGGGACATTGTTTGCTAATTCAGCTAAGTATGCTGGGCCACCCGCTTCTTCTAACAAAGATTCAGCTGCTAACTCATCCATCAGTGTTACCGAATCAATTTCTTTATTCTGCTCACTTAACATCAACATTGCTCTAAAGATATGTTGGTGATTTGCACGATAGAAAGCTTCAGGTATTAATGTTTCACCTGTTGAGTTAATCAGTTCAGGATCAATCAAGATTGCACCGATAACAGATTGTTCAGCCTCTATACTATGGGGCATTTGTTTCGCATTCATCATATTATCCATACCATCCATACTGATTACTCCTTTCCGTTTTTAATATTTTTTATTATAACGCATTAAAATAGGTCGGTAAATCAAATACCGACCATTTTAATGGATTACTTAAGCTTCAACAACGTGTACTTTTAATGTTCCAGAAACTTTATTATGAAGTTTAATAGGAACATTTGTATAACCTAAACTATGAATGCCATTAGGTAAGTCCATTTTGCGTTTATCTACTTTAATTTGGTGTTGTTTTTCTAATGCTTGTGTAATTTGTTTAGTACTTACTGAACCAAACAATTTACCACCTTCACCTGTTTTAGCAGAAATTTCAACTTCTAATTCTTTTAATTTTTCTGCAAGTGCTTTTGCATCATCTATTTCTTGTTGTTTCAACTCTTCTTGGCGTTTATTTTGTTGTTCTAATTGTTTCATATTACCTGGAGTTGCTTCAACAGCAAAATTATTTTTTATTAAGTAATTTTGACCATAGCCTACTGGTACGTCTTTTACTTCGCCTTTTTTACCTTTACCTTTAACGTCTTGTGTGAAAATAACTTTCATTATTCTTCCACTCCTTTTTCGTCTGATTCAACAACCTTAATTAATTCTTCGATTGCTTTCTCTACTGATGTATTTTTAATTTGTGTTGCGGCATTTGATAAATGACCGCCTCCACCTAATGCTTCCATTGTTAATTGTACATTCACTTCACCTAACGAGCGTGCGGAAATACCAATTGTATCTTCAGATCGTCTTGCTACTACGTAAGATGCTTCCACACCTTCTAAGCCTAGCAACTCATCTGCAGCCTGTGCAACTGTAACAGGGTGATAAGTTTGATGATCTTCTCCATGAGCAATTGCGACACCATTGCGTAACAGTTTAACTGTCTTAATTAAATCCGAACGTTTAATGTACGTATCTATATCATCTTTTAAGAAATGCTGACAAAGAATTGTATCTGCGCCATGACTTCTTAAAAAGCTTGCTGCATCAAATGTTCGTGATCCAGTTCTTAACGTAAAGTTACGTGTATCAACTATAATACCTGCTAACATGATGGTTGATTCTATTCTTGTTAAACGATGTTCTGTTGGTTGATATTCAAGCAATTCAGTTACAAGTTCAGCAGTTGAACTTGCGTAAGGCTCCATATAAACAAGTAGCGGACTAGATATAATGCTTTCTCCTCGACGATGATGGTCGATCACTACTTTTCTATTTGCTTTATTCAACAAATTCTCATCTATTACTAGTTCTGGTTTATGCGTGTCTACAACTACTAGCGTTGTGCGTGGTGTCATTTCATGCCATGCTTCTTCTGAAGTAATAAATCTTTCCTTAAGGTCAGGCTTCTCGTCTATTTCAGTCATAACACGTTCTAATGTACTATCAATATCAGAGTCATTCAACACAATATAAGACTCTAAATTATTCATTTTGGCTATACGAGAAACACCGATTGCTGCACCGATTGCATCCATATCAGGTGATTTATGACCCATAATAATAACCTTGTCACCTTCAATTAAGATATCTCTTAATGCATGTGAAATAACACGGGCACGGACTCTTGTTCTTTTTTCCATTGGGTCTGTTTTACCGCCATAAAATCTCACATTACCATTACTATTCTTAATTGCAACTTGGTCTCCACCACGTCCGAGCGCTAAGTCTAAACTTGATTGTGATAGTTCACCTAATTCAATTAAGTTCTCACTACCTTCACCAATACCGATACTCAATGTTAACTGGTGTCCAATTTCTCTTGTTCTATCTCTTAAGTCATCTAATAAATTGAACTTCAATGTTTCAATATCTTCTAGAATACTGTTATTTAATAATGCTATAAATTGATCAGAACTATATCGTTTAATAAATAGTTGATAACGTGATGACCAATCGTCTACAACACGTGTAATGATACTATTGACTTCAGAACGTTGAGAATCATTCATGTTCTGAGTAATTTCGTCATAGTTATCTAAGAAAATTGTCGCTATGATCGGTTTTTCATTTTCATATAATTCATATACATGTGAAGACTCTGTTATATCAAACAGATAAATAGCTTTTTCATCTTCAGTATATGTAACCTTATATTTATAAGAACCTTCTTCAATCTCTACTTCATGTGTGTTTTCTAATCTTTTTAAAATATTTGGAAAAACTTCATTAATTGGTTCGTCTAAAACATCTCGTTCTATACGTTTATTTATAAAATTATTAATCCATTCGATATGATCTTTTTTATCTAATAGTATTACACCTATTGGTAAGTCACTGACAGCACTCGTTTTACTTTTAGTAATTCTTCCGGCTAAACTCCCAATATATAAATCTAATTTTAAGAAGCTCTTTCTAATAAAAAATATGCTCACTGCAATTAGAATTACTGTAACAACCGTCGAAATAATCGCCCAATATATAGAATTAAAAAAACTGAATACAAGTATCACTAAAGCTAATATCATCATAATTATGTACGGAAATATTAGGGCTTTCTTAACTGATTGACGGTTCATAAACTCACCTCAATTTACTTTTTTATGCGTTGTTTTAAATTAAACCAAATATCCATCAATCCAAATAAGTACGCAAATGGTTTAAACACAAATGCCAATACAAATATCAAAACTCCCACAACAACAGGTAGTTTTTTCACTTTTACAAATAAATGGAACAACGATAATGCTTGAATAAATATAACCCATTCTAACACAAATTGTAAGTTAGTGACTATGCCATACATCACAACATTTTCTTTCGTTACAAACAAACTTATCAGCACGGTTATCACAAATACAAAAGCTACACTTCTATTAATTTGCCACATAAATAATGGTCTAAATACTGGTGTCGCTACTTTGAATTTTCTTAGTATAGGGAATGTCACAAGTAAATTAACAAATACTAATAAAAATACCCATAATACTATATACCCAGGAATACTTGCTTGTAATATTTCTAATGAAGTTTGTAATGTTTCTTCAATTTCAGTCGTTAAATTTCCACCCATTTCAAAGTAAGAAATTAAAACATCATGATACTGACTGAAAAACTTGCTTGTTAAAGGTAGGTTTCCCGTAATTTGTAAAATTAATACACTACCTATTGTTAAAATACTCATAAACGTTGTCACTAAGTATAGAATACGTTCTTTTGATGTACGTTCAACGAGCAATTGACCTATGAAAACACTCATAAATATCATAAGCGTCATGACTGTTAATAAAAATACATTATTAAATAATACGGTCGCACATAAGGTCACGACGACTGTCACAAAAAATGACGGTTTAGATCGATACCAGAGTATTGTTCCGGGTATCGTAATGAACGGTAATATAATAATCGCTAAATATGGTACAAGACTCATGACAACCACACTAAGCACAAGTACTAATGTTGCAATAATTGTCGCTTTTATATCGACTTTAAAAGACAAATTTTTCACTTCCCAATCTAATTTAAACATCTTTCTCTATTTTACAGATTTTTAACGCTTAAAACAACGTACGTGACTTTTCAGATGATATTAACGCGCTTTAAATTTATGTAATTTTAAGAAGTGATATACGTAAGGTGCCCAATCTCCAAAGTTTAATAGAAATCCATCATGGCCAACATTGTCTGGTACGAAGAAATGTCTATGATATTTAAAGAATTTACCTAAAGCTCTAACTTGATCATCTGGATACAATAAATCATCAGCGAACCCTAAAGTTAATACTTTCGTTTCGAGTTGTTGTAACCTTTCTTCGACATCATCACGACCTTTAAATATGTCATGACTATCTAATACATCTAACAATGTTAAATAACAATCTTTATTGAAGACATCTTTAAATTTATTACCTTGATATTTTTGGTAACTCACTACATCATCCGCTGAAAATCTCGATTCATAATCTTTACTTGAACGGTAAGTTAAGAAGCCTATCTGTCTTGCGATACTTAAGCCATCTTGTCCATTCATATTTATAACTTGTCTAGCAATCTCATTAAACGCTCTACTATATGATGAAGTCTTCTCTGTAGCTGCTAATATAACTGCTTTTTTAACTTCAATAGATCCGTCATAAAGCATTTCTAAAGTTTGCATTCCACCTAGAGAACCACCAATTAATACATCTATTTTTTCGTAGCCAAAATGTTTTAACGCTAAAATATTTGCTTTAGAAATATCTCTCATAGACAATCTCTCAGGAAAGTCGGGCGTATTCAATTTAGAGCTTGAACCATAAGGGCTACCAATCACATTGAATGTTATAAACTGATAATCATTGATTGAAAGATAACCACCATCAATAATTTCTCTCCACCAACCTGGATTTTCATCATCTCCATAAGTAAGATGATTCCCTGTTAAAGCATGACAAACAACAACTAAAGGCTGTCCTTTGTGACCTACATATTCATATTGAAGCTTTAAATTATCTATCACTTCACCAGATTCTGTTTCGAAATGTCCTAGTTCAACTAAACCTGTGTCTCGAGAAATAAGCATATTAGAACCTCCTTGTTATTAAATAGAAAGACTTCTTACTCGTTAAAGAAGTAAGAAGTCCTCATCATCCTTATTATGCGAGTAAACTCGTTGGTAGTAGCACCGTATCTTAAACGACCGGTTGCTGAAGTGTCATCGGGCCAAATCCCTTAACTTCTCTGAATAAGCTTTGCTATATAATTTATATTAAGAATACTAGAAAAGTGCATTTCTTTCAATAAGTTAACGAATGAAATTAAAAGACTAATCGAACAATCGCCATGATGAACATTCCTGCTATAACTGATATCGTTAAACTTCTAGAAATTAAAGCTATCATCAATGTTGGAATGGCAACGAAAATACTTTCGTAGTTGAATGTGAACCCAGAATGACCTTCTTGATTTAACATACCTTCAACAATCAATGCTGTAAATAAACATACAGGCACATATTGCAGCCATTTAATCACACTTTTAGGAAATTCAACCTTTGATAAAAATGCAAAGGGCGATACCCTTATAACCCACGTTAAAATAAAACAACCCAAAATAATAAGCATTAAATACATTGAAATACTCATTTATCAAACACCACCCCTGCGACTGAAGCAATGATCGTCGCTAAAATAATAGATAAATAAGTCGGCATAAAACATGTAAGAATTATCATACAAATGGTTGTTAAGACAATTAAAAATATATAAAAGAAAACTTTGGTTTTATGTATTGTTTCAAACTGTGCGACGAGTAAAAATATAAACATCGCTGTTAAAGCGTAATCTAAACCAAAAGCTTCAGGCTTCGGAATCAAGTTTCCTACTAAACCACCTATTATTGAAGTCAATATCCACAATAAATAAGCAGAAATATTTAAACCGTGCATCCACGTAGCATTTAAAGCTTTTTCTTTAGCATATTTTGTTATTGCAACACCAAATGATTCGTCGGTCACGAGTGTTCCTATACCGATATTAGACCAAAATCCATTACCTTTAAACGCTGGGACTAACGCTAAACTTTGAAGAAACATTCTAGAATTAACAAAGAATACAGTTAATAAAATAGCTGATATAGGAGATTGAATTGCAACTAACGCACAAATAATAAATTGAGCCGCACCTGCATATACAAAGATAGATAACAAAGCAATTTCTAAAATAGATAAGCCTGATGAAACACCTACAATTCCAAATGCTAATGCAACACTAAAATATCCAAGCATCGTAGGTATACAATCTTTAACACCTTGAAGAAATAAAGTTTTATTCGTCATACTAGAACTGGTCAATTGCCTACCTCCAAACTACATAACGTCATTCAGGTTAGTCTAACGTTTGTCTAACCTCAGTCTGACTTACCTCTTTTTTTATTTTTAAATATGTCTTATTTTTATCATACATACCGCACTTTAGCAATAAGACCTGATTGTATATTAAATCCATTTTCATAACCTTTCTTGCCTAAAAAAAGACACCTGAAGAAAAAATATGCGTGAGAAACTACAGAATCGCACCCTACCCTAGACAAGCATGCACGTACAAAATCGTAAGATTTAAAAAAATAGATATATGTAACGATTTTGTGAAGTGCGGACGCCTGAGGGAATAGTATGTGTGAGAGACTACAGGCTCAAGCCATACCCCTAGGCAAGCATGCACTTTACAAAATCGTAAGATTTTATAAAAACAGATTATTAGTAACGATTTTGTATAGTGCGGACGCCTGAGGGAATAGTATGTGTGAGAAACTACAGAATCGTACCCTACCCTAGGCAAGCATGCACGTACAAAATCGTAAGTTTGTATAAAAAATAAGCATATCACTGTAACCTATATAAAATCAGTTACGTGATATGCTTATTTATTTTGAGTTAGGATTCATGTCCTAAACTCTCTAATCATTAAATAATCTATTTTAAATTATTCGCTTAAACCGAATTCTGCACTTGCTTCGAATTTAACTTCTCTACCGATCATTACGCCACCAGTTTCTAGTGCTTGGTTAAATGATACGCCATATTTTTCACGATCAATTTTACCGTTAACTACGAAACCTGTAACTGTTTCACCGTTTAATGGGTTTTTACTAACGCCATTGAAGTCAACATCGAATGTTTCTTCATGAGTTGTACCAGCCATTGTTAAATCACCAGTGATTGAATCTTCACTAATAGATTTTGTTTCAAACGTAATGTTTGGATTATCATCTGCACTGAAGAAATCTGCTGATTTTAAGTGTGCGTCACGGTCAGGATTTTTAGTGTTAATTGAGTTTGATTTAATTGTTACTGTTGCTTTTAATGATGAAAGATCATTTATATCTCCTGATACTGCTACATCATAATCTTCAAAAGTACCTTTTACGCGAGATACCATTAAATGTTTTACTGTAAATTCTAAACTACTGTGTGCTTTGTCAAAATTGAAATTAGTCATGTGTCAAAACTCCCTTTATTTATATTGTATACTTAGTATATCAGATATAAAAAGTATATTCAAGCATTAAATCTAAAAAAAGGTAACCAATATATGATTACCCTTTTTCAAAGTTTTAATTCAATTATAATTCAATTATTTTTTGTCCACCCATAAATGGTACTAATGCTTCAGGGACTGTGATTGATCCATCTTCATTTTGATAATTTTCAACGATTGCTGCAAATGTACGACCAACTGCTAAACCACTACCATTTAATGTGTGTACATATTCAGGTTTCGCATCTTTATCACGTTTAAATCTAATATTTGATCTTCTTGCTTGGAAATCAGTCATATTTGAACATGAGCTAATTTCTTTGTAATCATTGTAGCTTGGTAACCATACTTCTATATCGTATGTTTTAGTACTTCCAAAGCCTATATCACCTGTACATAGATTAACTGTTCTATATGGTAATTCTAACGTTTTAAGGATATTCTCAGCATGCTCTGTAAGCTCTTCTAATGCTTTAAATGAATCTTCAGGTCTTTCATATCTTACCATCTCTACTTTGTTAAACTGATGTAATCTAATTAAGCCTCTTGTATCTCTACCAGCTGAACCTGCTTCACTTCTGAAACATGCTGACTGCCCTGTAAATTTAATAGGAAATTGTTCATTTTGTAGTACTTCATTACGATAGAAATTCGTTAACGGTACTTCTGCTGTAGGAATTGTATATAATCCTTCTTTTTCAACTTTGAATAAATCTTCTTCAAATTTAGGTAGTTGACCAGTTCCAAACATAGAATCAGCATTTACAAGTTGTGGCACCATCATTTCAGTATAACCATGTTGTGTTGTATGCATCGTTACCATGAAATTCATAAGTGCTCTTTCAAGTTGTGCACCTTTACCAGTTAAAAATACGAAACGTGCACCAGAGACTTTAGCAGCTCTTTCGAAATCTGCCATTTTCAAGCTTTCAACTAAATCCCAATGTGCTTTAGATTCGAAATCAAATGTTCTAGGTGTACCCCATTTACGAACTTCTACATTGTCATTTTCATCTTTACCAACTGGTGTTTCGTCACTAATTAAATTAGGGATTCTAACTAATTTATAAGTAACATCATCATTTAATTGATTTAAAGTTTGATCTATTTCTTTAATTTGGTCTCCAACTTGACGCATTTCTAAAATAACATCATCCGCATTTTCTTTATTACGTTTTTTCTGAGCGATTTCTCCACTTACTTTATTACGACGAGATTTAAGTTCTTCTGTTTGAGCAATTAACTCACGACGTTTTTTATCAAGTTCTAGAATTTCATCGATGACTTTTGGGTCATCACCTCTTTTTGCTACTTTGTCTTTAACGAATTCTGGTTCAGATCTAATTAACCTAATGTCTAACATAATATTTCCTCCCTCTTATTCCAATATTGTTTAAGAAAAAAAGCACCACGTTCCTTGTTATTACACAAGGGACGTGGTGCTTACGCGTTGCCACCCTATTTAACAGTCACTAAGACTGCACTCTAAGTCATATAACGGTTTAAACCGATTGTTATTTTTAAAAGGATAGATTCATTTAAGTTTCATGTCTTGTTTCCACCAACCACAAGCTCTCTTTACATTACGCCTTAAATTACTTATTCCTAAACAATATGGATATTAAATTAACCTAAATATATCAAATCGACATCACATTTTCAAGATATACTTATGATTCAGTTAATAAGCCTTTATTTTCGTACACTTTTTTACCATTGATAATAACGGTTTGAGCATGATTAACTCCGTAATGATAAGGTAAATATTCATGGTTTGGAATATCCCAAACGACAACATCAGCTTGATCGCCTTTTTCAAGAGTTCCTGCATCAGCATCTATTGCTTTAGAAGCATTCACTGTAACAGCATTCCATATTTCATTAGGCGTAAGCTTTAATTTTAAAGCAGCAATACTCATCACTAGTTGAAGGTTATCTGTTACACAACTACCCGGATTGAAGTCTGTCGCAATTGCAATTGCACCATTTTGATCAATCATCCCTCTAGCATCTGCATATTGATCTTTGCCTAAATAGAATGTTGTACCAGGTAATAATACAGCAACTGTATTACTATCTTTTAAAGCAGCTTTATCTTCTTCACTTGAAGCAACAAGATGGTCTGCTGAAATTGCACCTTCATCAATTGCTAGTCCTAATCCACCAAGAGGATCAATTTCATCAGCATGGATTTTAACTTTTAATCCTTTTTCTTTTGCTGCTTTCATATAACGTCTTGATTCTTCAATTGTGAATACACCAGTTTCACAGAATATATCTGCAAAATCAGCTTTATCTTTCACATCATCTAATAAATCTATCATTTCTTGTAAAAATGTAGCATTATCTTTAGCATCTTTAGGAACTGCGTGTGGTCCGAGGAAAGTGTGTTTCATTCTGATAGGTGTATCTTTATCCAATTGATGCGCAACATTTAATTGTTTTAATTCGGTTTCTTTATCCAATCCATAACCGCTTTTAGCTTCAACTGTCGTTGTGCCAAATTGGATCATTCTAACAATTTCTTTTTTAGATTTATTGTAAAGTTCTTCTTCAGTTGATTTGCGCGTTGATTCAACTGTACTTAAAATACCGCCACCTTGTTTCAATATATCTAAGTAACTCACACCTTGTTGTTTAAGCGCCATTTCATGCTCTCTAGACCCACCGAACACTAAATGTGTATGTGCATCTATTAAACCTGGAGAGACAACTTTGTTTGAAGCATCTATTACTTCTTTTGCTTCATATTCTTCAGAATGCTCCCCTGCATATATAACTTTGCCATCTTTAACAGCTACAGTACCATTTTTAATTACTGTTAATTCGTTTAATTTTTTACCTTTAAGAGGTCGGTCAGTCTTTTTTGGTAAAATTAATTCGCCTATGTTTTGAATTAAAATATCATTCATTGTTATCTTTCTCCTTTAACATTGGAATATCTACATTTTTTTCTTTTGCAGTATCGATTGCAATGTCATAACCTGCATCTGCATGTCTTACTACACCCATACCCGGATCTGTTGTTAATACTCTTCCTAGACGTCTATCAGCACGTTCACTACCATCTGCTACAACTACCATACCAGCATGTAATGAATAACCCATACCTACGCCACCACCATGGTGAATTGAAATCCAAGAGCCACCTGCCGCAGTATTAACAAGTGCATTTAATATTGCCCAGTCACCTACAGCGTCTGATCCGTCTTTCATTGATTCTGTTTCTCTGTTTGGAGATGCTACAGATCCAGAATCTAAGTGGTCACGACCAATTACAATTGGAGCTGAAATTTCACCATTTCTAACAAGTTCATTTAAAGCTAAGCCCATTTTTGCACGTTCTCCATATCCTAACCATGCAATTCTAGAAGGTAACCCTTGGAAGGCGATTTTTTCTGCTGCCATGTCTAACCAACGCATTAATTTTTCATCTTCTGGGAATAACTCTCTCATTAGTTGATCTGCTCTTTCAATATCTTTTGGATCTCCACTTAATGCTGCAAATCTAAATGGACCTTTACCTTCACAGAACAATGGACGAATATAAGCAGGTACAAATCCTGGGAAGTCAAAAGCATTTTCTAAACCTTCATCAAATGCTACTTGTCGGATATTATTTCCATAGTCAAAAGCTACTGAACCTTTTTCTTGGAATTTCAACATTGCATCGACATGTTTTTTCATAGATGCTGAAGATAATTTAACGTATTTTTTAGGATCACTTTCTCGTAATTTGTCCGCTTCTTCTAATGAATAACCTTCTGGAACATATCCATTTAAAGGATCATGTGCTGAAGTTTGGTCTGTTACGATATCAATCTTAAATCCTCTATTTAAGATTTCATGATGTACTTCAGCTGCATTACCTACTAAACCTATTGCAAGTGGTTTGCCTGCTTTTTTAGCTTCTTCAGCTTTTTCTAAAGCTTCATCTAAAGATTCCGTAATAATATCACAGTATCTAGTCTCAATTCTCTTTTCGATTCTTGAAGGATCGACGTCTACACCAATTACTACCCCTTCATTCATTGTTACTGCTAATGGTTGAGCACCGCCCATTCCACCTAATCCAGCAGTTAAAGTGATTGTACCTTTTAATGAACCACCAAAATGTTGATTTGCAAGTTCTGCAAATGTTTCAAAAGTACCTTGAACGATACCTTGAGAACCGATATAAATCCAACTACCTGCAGTCATTTGACCATACATCATAAGCCCTTTTTTATCTAATTCATGGAAATGTTCCCAATTTGCCCATTTAGGTACAAGTACAGAGTTTGATAATAATACTCTTGGTGCTTCTTCATGAGTTTTGAATACAGCTACTGGCTTACCTGATTGTACAAGCATTGTTTCATCGCTTTCTAATCTTCTTAACGTTTCAACAATCGCATCAAAGCTTTCCCAGTTACGAGCCGCTTTACCAATACCACCATACACAACTAATTTCTCTGGATGTTCTGCCACTTCAGGATCAAGGTTGTTATATAACATTCTAAGTACCGCTTCTTGTTCCCAACCTTTACATTCAATTTCTAAACCTTTTTTAGCTTTAATTTCTCTAGACATTTGTCATTTCCCCTTTTCTAAAAAATTAATAAACTGAACGGTATCGCAATTAATAATGTGAGTGCGACACGAATAAACCAAATTACTACCAATTTCCAAATTGGAATTTTGATATCTGTTGCCAAAATACAAGGTACCAAAGCAGAGAAGAATATAATTGCTGAGATACTTGTAATAGCTGTAACAAACTTAACTTCTATCGCTGCTTTCACAACAAGTAATGATGGTAAGAACATTTCTATGATTGATATTGTAGAAGCTTTTGCTAATAATGCTTTATCATCGATTGGGAACAGATATATAAACGGATAGAATATATAACTTAACCAGTCAATAATAGGCGTAAAATTAGCTAACACTAATCCTAAAAATCCAATTGATAAGATTGAAGGTAATATTGCCATTGTCATTTCTATACCATCTTTTAAATTTGCCATGATGTTTTTAAATAATGTTAATGATTGATGTGATTGAAGCTTTGCTTCTCTGTAAGCTGCCTTAAAATAATTGCCTTTAACTTTAACTTCTTTTTGACCTTCTTGATTATTATAATAAGCTTCTGACTCACCTGAAATTGGTGGTAAGTGTGCAGAAATTGCCGTTACAATAAAAGTAATAACCAATGTACTCCAGAAGAATAAATTCCACATACTCATTAAATCTAAAGTATTAGCTACGATAACCATAAATGTAGCCGATACAGTTGAAAATCCAGTTGCAATAATAACCGCTTCTTTTTTGTTATACATTCCGTCTTTATAAACTCTATTTGTAATGAGTAATCCTAAAGAATAACTTCCTACAAATGAAGCAACTGCATCGACGGCAGACTTACCAGGCGTCTTAAATATTGGTCTCATAATTGGTTGCATCAGCACACCGATAAATTCTAATAGTCCATAACCAACTAAGAATGATAAAGCAATTGCACCAACAGGTATAAGTACACTAAGTGGTAACATTAATTTATCAAAAAGAAACGGCCCATAATCCGGTTTAAAGAGTAATTGTGGTCCTACCTTAAAGACATACATACACCCAATTACTGCTCCCATAACTTTAAACAATAATAATATAAAGTCAGTTATAGATTTCTTAAAGTCCATACGTACAATTGGTAATATCGCACCTATTAAAATAATGATGAGTGCATAATAAGCCATAAAATCACCAAGTAAACTGCGTATACCTAGATGTATATGATCGACTAAAATCGTACTCTGTCCACCAATCTCCATCGGTATAAAGAACAACACAATTCCTAATAAGCTAAATACATAAAATCTCCACATATCCTTACCTTTGTTGTCTAATTTCTGATTATTCACCATAACACCCCTTTGTTTGTTCAATAATTATCTTAAATATTCACAAACTTTTTCTATATCATGATGGAATACTCTATCGTGTGTGATGGAAGGAACGACTACTCTTAGTTCGTCGTATTTCGCTTTTGTCTTAGGTGATAATTTATCCACACCTTTGATTTCTACAGCTTGTAATGCAATGATGCACTCTATAGAAATCACTCTTCTTACATTCTGAATGATTTGATAAGCATGTCTTGCTCCAATAGTCCCCATAGAAACATGATCTTCTTGATTTGCTGAAGAAGGAATTGAATCTACACTTGCTGGGTGAGCTAATGTTTTATTTTCTGATACTAATGAAGCAGCTGCATATTGCATAATCATCGCGCCACTTTGTAATCCTGGTTCTGGACTTAAGAAGGCTGGTAGACCACCATTCAACTGAGGGTTTACAAGTCTCTCAAGTCTTCTTTCTGATACATTAGCTAACTCTGCAACACCAATTTTTAAGAAATCGACTGCAAATGCAATTGGTTGACCATGGAAGTTACCACCTGAAATAACAAGTGTTTCATCATCATTATCAAAGATAAGAGGATTGTCGTTTGCTGCATTCATTTCTAGTTCTAATTTTTCTTTTACGTAATTAAGTACTTGGAAGCTTGCCCCATGAATTTGTGGAATACATCTTAATGTATAAGCATCTTGGACGCGAACTTCACCTTGACGGGTTGTTAACTTAGATCCTTCCAACCAGTCTCTCATTCTTTCGGCTACTTCAACTTGTTCTTCAAAATTTCTCACAATATGCACATGTTCATCATAAGCATCTACAATACCGTTAAGTGCTTGATGTGTTAATGAAGAAATCCATTCAGCATTGTAAGCAATATTTTCTGCTTCTATATAAGCAATTACCCCTTGTGATGTCATTGCTTGTGTCCCATTAATAAGTGCTAATCCTTCTTTAGCTTGTAATGAATGAGGTTCTAGTCCAACTTCATGTAACACTTCTTTCGCATTACGCGTTACACCTTCGTATTGAACATCTCCTTCACCAATCAATGCCAATGCTAAGTGAGATAACGGCGCTAAATCTCCAGAAGCACCTAGTGAACCTTGCTCTGGTATAACAGGTATAATTCTTCGATTGATAAATTCTACAAGTAATTCCACGAGTGATTCTGTAACACCAGAGTGTCCCTTTAACATTGTGTTTAGCCTTAAGACCATCATGACTAATGACACATCGTTAGGAAATGCTTTACCAATACCACATGAATGTGAACGAATTAAGTTTACTTGTAAATCGTTATATTTTTCTTTTTCTATTAATACATCACTAAACAATCCAAATCCAGTTGTGATACCATAGATCGTTTCTTTATTTTTAATGATTCTTTCAACTGTTTCACGACTTTTTCTAACATTTACTAATGCTTCTTCTGAAATCGTAATTTGACCATTTTCTTTTAAAAATTCTTTAATATCTTGAATTGTTAAATCTTTACCATTTAGTACTAAAGCCATTTAAAACACTCCTTTTTCAGGACACAAAAAAATACAACAAATAACCATTTGTTGCACCTTTCTTATAGCTAATGTCTAGTAGGTGTTTCTATGTCTATATATGATTTATACCTAATCCGATTGTTTCATGTTCTTTACCTTTGATAGGTGCACCAATTGTACCGTATAAGCTAACTGCTATCCATTCACCTTCTCCAACATCTTTATATGGATAACCACGTACAATAGCAAATCTTAAGCCAACTGTTCGCATGATTTCACCTATAGATAATTCACCTCTCGTTATACCATTAACTGCTTCTAAAATTGCATGATATAAAGCATGAGTTTCTCTATAATGACTTTCTGAAATAATACCTTCTCTTCTAGCCGCTGTTTCAACCGATGCAATAATTTTGTTCAACGACATTGTTCCAATTTTGCCTACTAAAAATTGCATTTCTTTACACTGAGGCATCAGCTGTTTAGCAGTCTGCTCATCTGTAATAGTTAATAATGTAGCGTACTTTCCAATCGATATCTGTTCAGTCATGTAGAAGCTCCTATCTCGTCTAATATCTAATGTCTATATTTATATTTAGTATACGCTTTCAAAATTTTTATGACAATAGTTTTTAATACATCCGTAATTCAGTGATTGATTAATATATTAGCTTGTTAAAGTGATTTCTTTGTAATGTTTTAGAAATTACACTGTTCAATTTCAACTTTAAGTGGCATAATAAGTCGTACAATTATTTGAAGGTGGGTTAATATGAAGACAATTTCATCTGTCACAATTCCAAAAAGAGAACAAGAGTCTCACAAAGGGGATTATGGTAGGATATTATTAATCGGTGGTAACGCTAATTTAGGTGGCGCAATTATGTTAGCTGCAAGAGCTTGTGTATTTAGTGGTAGTGGTCTTATCACAGTTTCCACACATTCATCAAACTTTGCTGCTTTACATTCACGTTGTCCTGAAGCAATGGTTTCAGATATAACTGATTTAAAAAAGCTATCTAAATTAATCGAACTATCGGACTGTATTTTAATTGGTCCAGGACTCGGTTTAGATTTTAAAGGGAATAATACATTAACATTTCTATTCCAAAATATTCAGCCACACCAAACTTTAATTATTGATGGAGATGCTATTACAATTTTGAGTAAATTAAAGCATACTTTACCAGAATGTGAAATTATCTTCACTCCTCATCAAAAAGAATGGGAAAGACTGAGCAATATTCCTATAGAAGAACAAACATATGAAAAAAATAAAGAAGCAGTCGAAGCTTTGAATGCGACTGTAGTATTAAAAAAGCATGGTACAGAGTTGTTCTTTAAAGACCATGAATATAAATTATCAATTGGTACCCCAGCTATGGCTACAGGTGGAATGGGAGATACATTAGCAGGCATGATCACAAGTTTCGTAGGACAATTTGATTTAGAAGAAGCGGTTATAAATGCGTGTTATATACACAGCTATATCGGTGAAAAATTAGCTAAAGACATGTATATCGTCCCACCATCCAAACTTATAGATGAAATCCCATATGCTATGAAATCATTTGAGTCTTAGAAACAGACCATAAATTCTATATTTAAATGCAAAAAGAGGCTGAGACAAGTTAATTGTCTCAGCCTTTTATCATTATTATATATTATTCTTCGTCGTTATCTTGTTCTTCGATATCTTCATTTACTCGTTCTATGAAGTCTTCTCTTAAATCTTCTTTACCTTCATTCTCTTCTTCAGTAACTTCTGTATCTACAGTTTCTTCTGATACACCTTCTACTGGAGTTTCTGCTATTTCTTCTTCGTCTGGTTCAACTTTTGCAACTGTTGCAACATGTTGGTTATCGCCTAAACGGATTAATCTAACACCTTGAGCGCTTCGTCCGTTTTGAGAAATATCTGAGACATGAAGTCTTATGATTACGCCTGAGTTTGTAACGATCATCAAGTCTTCATCACCTGCAACTGTTGTGATACAAACGAGATCACCATTTTTCTCATTTAAGGTAGCAGTCTTAATACCTTTACCACCTCTATTAGAGATACGGTATTGGTCTGCTGATGTACGTTTACCATAACCATTTTCAGTTACGATCAGGATTTCATCTTGTTGTTCTTCATCTGTGATGTCTAGTCCTATTACTTCGTCACCATCTCGTAATGAAATACCTCTTACACCCGCTGCTGTTCTACCTAATGGACGTAACTTAGTTTCATCAAATCTAATTAATGAAGCATGTTTAGTACCAATAATAATTTCTTTAGTACCGTCCGTCAGTCTAACCGCTATAAGTTCATCACCTTCTTTAAAGTTGATTGCGATTTTACCATTTTTATTTATACGAGAGAAATTAGATAGTTTAGATCGTTTAACAGTACAATGTTTAGTAGCAAATACTAAGAAGTCTTCTTCACTTGATAGATCTTTGACTGCTATCATTGTACTAATCATTTCATCTTTATCTATTTCTAAAGCATTCACAATTGGTAACCCTTTAGACTGTCTAGACATCTCTGGAATTTCATAGCCTTTAAGTTTGTATACACGGCCTTTATTCGTAAAGAATAAGACATTATCGTGCGTACTTAATGTTACTAACTGACTAACAAAGTCGTCTTCTATAGTATTCATACCTTGTACACCACGACCACCTCTATTTTGAGAGCGATATGTAGAAACTGGTAATCGTTTAATATAGTTATTATGACTTAATGAAATAACAATTTGTTCTTCAGGAATTAAGTCTTCATCTTCTATTTGATCAAGACCGGCTGCAGTAATTTCAGTACGACGTTTGTCGCCATATTTATCTCTTATTTCAATAATTTCTTCTCTAATGATTTCAAGTAACTTTTCTTCATCTTTAAGAATCTCTATTAACTCTTCGATCAGTTTAAGTAACTCTTGATATTCATTTTCGATTTTGCCACGTTCTAATCCAGTTAATCGGCGTAAACGCATATCTAATATCGCTTGTGCTTGTCTTTCTGATAAATTAAAGCGATTTTGTAATCCATCCATAGCTTCTGAATCACTTTGTGACTCACGAATTAATGCAATGATTTCATCGATATGGTCTAACGCTATTCTTAAACCTTCAAGAATATGTGCTCTATCTTGTGCTTTTTTAAGGTTATATTTAGTACGTCTTGTTACGACTTCTTTTTGATGTTCTAAATAGTGGAATAGTACTGGACGTAATCCTAATAATTTAGGCTTACCATTTACTAAAGCAATCATATTTACACCAAATGAAGTTTGTAATGGCGTTTGTTTATATAAATTATTTAAAATAACATTCGCATTAGCATCTTTTCTTACTTCAATAACGATACGAACGCCGACTTTTAAGCTTGTTTCATCTCTTAAGTCTGTAATACCTTCGATTTTCTTATCACGTGCTAACTCAGCAATTTTTTCAATTAATCTTGCTTTGTTAACTTGGTAAGGAATTTCACTTACTACGATACGCTCTTTACCGTTCTTCATAACTTCTATTTCAGAACGAGCTCTCATTATGATGGAACCACGACCTGTTTCATAAGCGCGTCTAATTCCGCTTCTTCCCATAATTAAACCAGAAGTTGGAAAATCAGGACCTTGAACGATATCCATTAACTCATTCGTTGTAATTTCTGGATTATGACTTAATGCCAATACTCCGTCAATGACCTCATTTAAGTTATGTGGTGGAATGTTTGTAGCCATACCAACAGCTATACCTGAAGTACCATTTACTAATAAGTTAGGAAATCTTGCAGGTAAGACTACTGGCTCTCTTTCATTACCATCATAGTTATCTTGAAAATCAATTGTATCTTTGTTTATATCTCTCAATAATTCGCCTGTAATTTTAGACATACGTGCTTCAGTATAACGCATTGCAGCAGCACCATCACCATCCATAGAACCAAAGTTACCTTGGCCATCTACTAATGGATATCTATAACTAAAGTCTTGTGCCATACGTACCATTGCTTCATAAATAGATGAGTCACCATGAGGGTGATACTTACCCATTACGTCACCAACAATACGTGCAGATTTTTTGTATGGTTTATCTGAAGTCATACCTTGATCATTCATACCATATAAAATACGTCTATGAACTGGTTTCAAACCGTCTCTAACATCTGGTAAAGCACGAGATACAATTACGCTCATTGCATAATCTAAAAATGATTCTTTCATTTCTTTACTGATGTTACGTTCACTAACTCTTGATTGTGGTATTTCAGCCATTAATCATATCCTCCTTAAATCGTAAATGGTGCTTTATATATCTAACGTTGCGTATTCGGCATTTTCTTCAATAAATTGACGACGAAACTCAACAACATCTCCCATAAGCATTTCAAAAGTTTCGTCAGCTTCTATCGCATCAGTTAGTGTTACTTGAAGCATTGAACGATGTTCAGGATTCATTGTTGTATCCCACAATTGATCAGCATTCATCTCTCCAAGACCTTTATAACGTGCTATAGATAATTTTGGTGTTGAGCTAAGTTCTTCTTTTAATTTATCTAATTCTCTATCGTTAAATACGTAATATTTTTTCTTACCTTGTTCGACTTTATATAAAGGTGGTTGTGCAATATACACATATCCCGCTTCAATAAGTGGTCTCATAAATCTATAGAAGAATGTTAATAATAACGTTCTAATATGAGCACCATCAACGTCAGCATCTGTCATAATAACTAGTTTATGATATCTAGCTTTACTAATATCAAATTCTCCACCAATACCTGTACCAAGACCCGTAATCATTGCACGGATTTCATTGTTGCCTAGAATTCTATCTAGACGTGCTTTTTCAACATTCAAAATTTTACCACGTAAAGGTAAGATGGCTTGTGTTCTAGAGTCTCTACCTAATTTCGCAGACCCACCAGCAGAGTCACCCTCAACGATATATAATTCACATTCGTCAGGCTTCTTACTTGAACAGTCAGCAAGTTTACCCGGTAAACTTGAAACTTCTAAAGCTGATTTACGTCTCGTTACTTCTCTTGCTTTCTTAGCAGCAAGACGAGCTCTAGATGCCATAACACCTTTATCAACAATAATTCTTGCTACGTTTGGATTTTCTAATAAGAATCTTTCAAATAGTTCAGAGAAAAGTTTATCAACAATTTGACGTACTTCTGAATTACCTAATTTAGTCTTAGTTTGACCTTCGAACTGAGGATCACTATGTTTGATAGATACAACAGCTGTCATACCTTCACGCACATCTTCACCAGAAAGCTTTTCTTCGTTTTCTTTAAGAAGTTTGTTCTTCAGTCCGTAGCTATTAATCACACGTGTTAAAGCACGTTTAAATCCATCCTCATGTGTACCACCTTCATAAGTATGAATGTTATTGGCATACGTAAGTAATGTTGTAGCAAAACCACCGTTATATTGAATTGCAATTTCAACTTCTACATCTTCTTTTGAATCGTGAATATAAATTGGCTCATCATATAATACATCTTTAGATTTATTTAACATTTCAACGTAAGATTTAATACCACCTTCGTAATGGTAAGAATCTTCTTGAATATTCTCTTCGTCTCTTTCATCTTTCAATGAAATTTGAATACCTTTATTTAAAAATGCTAATTCACGTATACGCTTTTGTAATGTTTCATAGTCGTATTCAGTTGTTTCAGTGAAGATTTCACTGTCTGCTTTAAAACGAATAGTCGTACCTGTATGTTCTGTTTCGCCAATGACTTTTAAATCAAATGCTGGTACGCCTCTTTCGTATGCTTGATGATATATTTTATTATTAAGGTGAACGTAAACTTCTAGTTCAGAAGATAGTGCGTTTACGACAGATGAACCTACACCATGTAGGCCACCAGATACTTTGTATCCGCCACCGCCAAATTTACCACCAGCATGTAGAACGGTTAATATAACTTCTACAGCAGGACGACCCATTTTCTCTTGAATATCTACAGGTATTCCTCTACCGTTATCCGTTACTTTAATCCAATTATCTTTTTCAATCACAAGTTCTACATGATCTGCATACCCAGCTAAAGCTTCGTCAATACTATTATCAACAATTTCCCAAACTAGATGATGTAAACCTCTTGCAGCTGTAGAACCAATATACATACCAGGGCGTTTACGGACTGCCTCTAAACCTTCTAATACTTGTATCTGATCTGCACCATAACTTGTACCGTTATTTTGTTCTGACACGTATTTCCACCTTCACTTTCATCTACTCAATAATGTTGCCTTTAGATACATTAAATACCTTGGCATCTTTCATAATCTCATGTTCAATTCCATCAACAGATGTTGTCGTAACAAAAGTTTGAACCTTTTCTTGAATTGTACTTAATAAATGGGTTTGTCGTTTATCATCAAGTTCACTCAACACATCATCTAATAATAAAATTGGATATTCTCCAACAACTTGATTAATTAACTCAATCTCTGCAAGCTTTATAGATAATGCTGTTGTACGTTGCTGTCCTTGTGAACCATAAATCTGTACATTCATATCATTAACATGAAAACTAATGTCGTCTCTATGTGGTCCAAACCTTGCACTTCCACGCTCAATCTCTTTATCCATAGATTCATTAAGCAACTCACAAAAAGCATTCTTTAAATCAGCTACATTGTGATGTGTTTCAGCAAGCTTAATGTTAGGTTCGTAATGAACCATTAAACTTTCCTTATCACTCGTTATACCTTGATGAATCACTTCTGCAATCTTTTCTAATTCACTAATAAAGTGTGCACGTTTCAAAGTCACATTTGCTGCCGCTTCTGAAAATTGATCGTTGAATACTTCTAACATTGTTCGATCTTTCATTCTCCCAATTTGTAACATTTTGAGGTAATGATTTTTTTGTTTAAGTAATCTCTGATAATTAGATAAATGATTTAAATAGACCGCAGACATCTGACCGAGTTCCATATCAATAAAACGTCGTCTTATTTGCGGGCTACCCTTTACAATATTTAAATCTTCTGGTGCGAACAATACCACATTTAAATGGCCAATATATTGCGTTAAACGACTCTGTTCTAGATGATTGACTTTCGCCTTTTTGCCTTTTTTCGTAATGATTAAAGAAATAGGCATCGATCCATGGCGATAACTTAGTTCACCTTCTATTTTACCATACTCTTCACCAAACTGTATGAGTTCTTTGTCATTTGAAGTCCTATGACTTTTAGCTAATGCCAAAGTATAAATAGATTCTAATAAATTCGTCTTACCTTGAGCGTTCTCACCGATCAAAATATTCACATTTGGATTAAATTGAAGTGTGCATTTATCATAATTTCTGTAATTAGTTAAAGTAAGCTTTTGTAGTATCATAATTTATTCACTTTGATGGTTAATACGAAATTTGCCCTCTGAAGGAATTTCAATTAAGTCACCATCATGTAATTTTTTTCCACGACGAATCTCACGTTCACCATTTATTAATACTTCTTCATCTTGGAGGAACCATTTAGCTTGACCACCCGTTCCAATGACGCCTTCATTTTTTAGGAATTGACCTAAAGTTATATCGTCTTCAACTGAGATATCTTGTACCACTATCTTCACTCCAATCTTAATTAGTCATCTCTATATTATACCTTTTTTTCACTAAAAAATCATGTTTTATGTACAATTCATTTTAAGATAAATAAATCTTCAAAAAATTTATATTCAAACTAAAAAAATATCCCAATCCGAAATTAAATTTTAACGGATTGGGATATTTTTGATAATAGAAATTTGTCTAGACTTACGTCATTAAATTTCTTTATCTTTTTTAGAGAATATTAATAACAAGCTGATTGATAAGAATGCTATTACTGCTAAAAACGGTATTGTTATGAATCCAAATATATTTATATATTCTGATGAACACGGAACACCTTGCGTACATGGTTTAATTTCAGCAAAGCCAGGTACTTTTTGTTCTAAGTAGTGCCATGTTGAGATTAATAGTCCAATTATTGAAAATGGAAGTGCTATTTTCTTAACGCTATAATCGTTTTGGAACGATCCGATTCCTAAAATAATGACTAAAGGATACATACATATTCTTTGATACCAACAAAGCGTACATGGTATAAATCCTTGTATTTCACTGAAATATAAACTACCTAACATAGCTAATAAAGCTATAACCCAGGAAATAAATAGTGCATATTGCTGCTTCAAATATATCACCTATTTTTATTTATTTTTCTTTTCGATTGCTTGATCGATTGCTTTAGATACTTTGTCATAATCCATTGGGTCTGACAACACTTTACCATCTATGACAACTGTAGGCGTGATATCTACATCATATTTATTTGTTAAGTCTGAATCATTCTTCATTTGTTTATACGGTTCTGAATTTCTATCTTCTACTAGTTTCATGATTTGATCTTTTTTACTTTGATCAATATCTAAACCATCTACTGCTTTTTTAACTACCTTCAAATCTAACCATTCGTCATCAGTTTCAGCATTATGATCATCTGGTTGAGCTTCAAATAATGCTCTATGATAATCCCAATATGCATCTGGTGCTACTTTATACACAGCGTGTGCTGAAGCACCTCCTAATTCTGAACCTTCACCATGAAATGGTGCATTAACGAATCTATATTCAACTTTATCTTTATCGATATAGTCTTTTTCTATTTGATCCATGTAGTTTGTTTCGAATGCTTTACATGCTGGACATTTAAAGTCTCCAAATTCAATAATTTGAACTTTAGCTTTATCTTTTTTCTGTGTTGGATTATCTTTTGTATCTTTTGATAAATCTGTTGCTTTAACAGTCCTATCAAATAGACTTTCTTCTTTATTGTCACTGCCGCTTCCACCAAACACAACTAGTAATACAATACCTACTACCACTACAAGTATTGCTATCATCAGAAACATAATATTACTATTACTATTTTTATTCGCCATATTTACCCCTCAATCTCTTATGTTGATAATATAAATTTTATACTATCATACAAAGAAATTCTATATTATTCACTAAAAATTCATTAAGGTTTTGTGACAAATTGGCTTTTTATATGGTTTTTAACGTTATTTAGTAATATTTAATGCATTCTTTAGATTTTTAATAATACCTTTTTCATACGTAAGTACACTGCCTCGATATGTTCTAGCTGCGAATAAAAGTAAAATAATGCAAGTAACGATTGAAATCACAATTCCTAAAATTAAGTGCCATTCAGGTGTGCTTTCAGAAGTTGTTCTTAGCAACATTACCATTGGCGATAGCATTGGAATGAAGCTCGTTATTTTAACAAGCATTGTATCAGGATTAGATATGCTGAATATTGCAATATAGAAAGCGCCTAATGATATAAATGTGACAGGCATCATAGATTGAGCAAGATCTTCTATACGGCTCGTTAATGCCCCTAGAATAGCCGCTAATGAAATATAGGATATTACCCCTAAAATTAAGAATATAGCTCCATATACGATGATTCTAGTTGTCTCAGGACCATATTCAACACCAGCTGACTCGAATAGACCTTTTAAATCAAATGCAAAGATACTAATTACGATTGCGAGAACAATAAAGAATATTTGAGTGAATGCGACAGATATAATAGCTAATATCTTAGCTGTAACGTGTACTGAAGGCTTCACACTCGTTACAATCATTTCAATTACGCGAGTAGTCTTCTCAGTCGCAATCTCTGAACCTATTTGGTTAGCATAATTTATAGTTATAAAGAATGATAAGAAGATGATGATATAAACAACAGCTGAATTTAACGCTTGAACTTTCGGGTTAACATCACTCGATTGTTTATCTTTGTCAGATTTAATTTCTTCTGTTTTTACATCACTAGGTGTATTCAATGTTTTTAAATCATCTTCTGATAAATTTAATTTTTGAGCTGTTAATGATGATTGCATTTGGCTAAGTGTTGATTGCAAAGTCATTTTTTCACTTTCACTAACATTACCTTTTTCGTAAATCTTACCGTCTACTTTTTCACCTTTTACCTTAACTTCAATAAGACGTTTATACTTTTCATCTTTAACGCCCTTCTTACCTTTTTCAAGAGTTACTTTTTCGACTTTTTCTATATCATCATTTTGTTTATATTGTTTTTCCAGTACTTTATAAATCATATCGTTATCTGATTGAATCGCTACTGTTTTACTATCGTTGTCGAAGAAATCAATAATTTTATCGACATTACTTAATGCAAATACAAAAATCATAAAAATCGCTGTCATTATGATAAAAGATTTACTTTTCACTTTTTGCATATACGTTAAATTAAATGTTGTCCAAAATTTATTCATGTTTCTCACCCACCTTAGCAATAAATATATCGTTTAGTGATGGTTCAGCAACTTGGAATCGTTTAAGATATCCTAATTTTGTAACACTTTGATATATATTTTCTGCGTATGATTCATCAGAAATTGTGATTTTAACGCCTTTTTTAGTCTCTTTGAAATCTTCGACACCTTCAAATTCTTTTAAAAATTCAAAATTATGAGCACCTTCAATGAAAATATCTTTCTTTCCGAAATCATCTTTAACTTTGTCTATAGAACCTGAGACAATCGCTTTCCCTTTACTCATAATGCAAATGTAATCACAAAGTTCTTCAACATGCTCCATTCTGTGAGAACTAAATATAATCGTTGTGCCTTGGTCTTTAAGATCTTTAACTGCCGACTTAAGTAATTCAACATTTACAGGATCTAGACCACTAAATGGTTCATCAAGAATTAGTAATTCTGGCTTATGAATAATAGCTGCGATTAATTGAACTTTTTGCTGATTACCTTTTGATAATGCTTCGATCTTTTTTTCTTTATTTTCAAATGCATCAAATCTTTTCAACCAATAATCTAGCTCTTTTTCGATGTCTTTTTTTCTCATACCTTTTAATTCTGCTAAATATTGCACTTGTTCCCAAACTTTAAGTTTCGGGTGTAGACCTCTTTCTTCAGGCAAATAACCAACTGTATTAGTCATAGAATAATCAATCGGTTTGTCATCAAAAGAAACGACACCAGTTGTTTTAGGTAATAAACCTAGAATCATACGGAAAGTAGTTGTTTTACCTGCACCATTTCCACCTAAAAATCCATACATTTTCCCTTTTGGAACTTCCAAATTAACATCATGTACAGCTACAAAGTCATTAAATTTTTTAGAAACATTTTTAATTAGTAATGTCATAACTTTTACTCCTTTTTGTTGGATTTTATTTCTGAAATGTCTATATTTTCATCATTTTCAAAAATAAATAATTCATCAATGGAAATTTCAAATACTTGAGAAAGCTTATGTGCTAATACTAATGTCGGATTAAATTTATAACGCTCAATAGAATTAATCGTTTGTCTCGACACATTGACCAATCGAGATAATTCACTTTGAGTCATTTTTCTACTCGTTCGATATTCATAAACTTTATTTTTCAATTCATCACTTCCTGTCAAGTTAACTTCACAATAAAATATTTAGTACTCTATGTCAAGTTTACTTGACAATTAACGACAAAAAAATAAGAAACTCACTAATTAAAGTGAGTTTCTTAAAAAATTATTAGTATGTTCTAATCGGTAAAATTAGTTGAATTAATGTTTCATCATCTTTTGGTTTAAGAATAAATGGTCTCATCGTTCCAAAAAATTCTACTTGTACTTCATCATTATCAATTGCTTTTAATGCATCCATCATATATTTAGAGTTGAACGAAATCTTTAACGATTCACCTTCAACGTTATCTGTAGACACATCTTCTTTTACAGTACCAATTTCTGGTGAAGTTGATGATAATTCTAATTTATCTACATCAGTTGATAATTTAATAACATTATTTCCACCTTCACGTGCTAATAATGATGCACGATCAATAGCGTGATAGAACTCACTATTATCCAAAGTTAATTTAGTTTCATAGTTTTCAGGGAATAATCTTGTCGTATCTGGATAATTGCCTTCAAGTAAACGTGAAATAAAGTTTATATGACCTACTTTGAATAAAACTTGGTTGCTTGCAAAGAATATATTGATATCTTCTTCAGAATCCGAAACTATTTTATTTAATTCAGATAAAGCTTTACCTGGAATAATAACATTTTTATCTTCTATTTCTTCATCTTCAAGTTTTAATTTTCTTAATGCAAGTCTGTGTGAATCTGTTGCAGTACAGGTTAATTCATTATTTTGTATCAACCAGTTTACACCTGTTAACACTGGGCGTGTTTCTGACGTGGACACTGCAAAGTTTGTTTGCGCGATTATATTTTTTAATACCTTGATTGGTAATTTGATTGCATCATCTTCGGATACTTGTGGCAATAAAGGATATTGATCTGGATCTAAACCACTAACGTTAAATTCTGAATGTCCTGAAGTGATAAGTGTTTTGAATTGATCGTTTGTTGATAGATTAACTGTTTTACCTGGTAATTTTTTAACGATATCTACAAAGAAACGTCCTGGAAGTACTACAGAACCTTTTTCTTCAATATCTACAATTTTTTCACCATCAATATTTTGATTTATTGTTATTTCTATCGATATCTCAGAGTCTGATCCTGTTAATATGATGCCTCTATCGGTAGCATCGATTTTTATACCTGTAAGTATTGGTAATGTTGTTCTTGGTGAAATTGCTTTTAATGTGTCATTCAATTGATTAAGAAAGTAATCTCGTTGAATAGTAAATTTCATAACTTATAAAACTCCTTCCAGTCGTTATATATTTAATTATATATCTTTTAAAATCATAGTAATAGTCATAGGGGCTGTGGATTGGTGGATAAGTGGTTTAAAAACGTGATACAAAAGTTATTCACATGTTAATAAACTGTGTATGGATGTGCACAACTTATCCACATTATCCACGGATTTGTTTTTCTAGTTGTTCTAAATCAGATTTGAGTTCTGGATTGTTTACTAAATCTTTTTTAATCTTTTCATGCGCATGAATTACTGTTGTATGATCTCGACCACCAAACTCTTCACCAATTTTTGGTAATGAGAAATCTGTAAGTTCGCGAGAAAGATACATCGCAATTTGTCTAGGATATGCAATAGATTTTGTACGTTTTTTGGCAGCAAAGTCTTCTATACGGATATTATACATTTTACCAACTATTTGCTGAATGTCTTGAATAGTAATTTTAGTGGATCTAGGTGTAGAAATAATATCTTTAAGCGCTTCTGCTACTAAATCAGTATTAATTGGTTTATTTCTAAGCTTAGAATAGGCTAACACTCTTGTTAAAGCACCTTCTAATTCACGAATATTAGATTGAATTGAATTTGCGATATAAGTCAGAGCTTCTACCGGTAAATCTAAGTTTTCTTCTTCAATTTTCTTTTGTAGAATAGCCATTCGTGTTTCAAAATCAGGCGGTGTAATATCTACAATTAAACCCCATTCAAAGCGTGTTCTTAAACGATCTTCTAAAGTAGGAATTTCTTTAGGTGGACGATCACTTGAGATAACAATTTGCTTTTTATTTTGGTGTAAATCATTAAATGTGTGGAAAAATTCTTCTTGAGTTTGTTCTTTCTTTTGAATGAATTGAATATCGTCTATTAGTAGAACATCTATATTACGATACTTGTCTCTAAAGCTTTCAGTATCATTTTTTCTTATAGACTTAATAAATTCATTTGTAAATTTTTCACTAGATGTATATAGTACATTTGCATTTGGATTCTGTTCAAGTACGTAGTGACCAATCGCATGCATTAAATGTGTCTTACCTAAACCAACACCACCATATATAAACAGTGGATTATAAGCATTGGCTGGTTCTTCAGCAACAGCTAATGAAGCAGCGTGTGGAAACTGGTTACCAGGTCCAATAACAAATGTATCAAACGTGTTGTTACTATTAAGTTGGCTGTTTATTACTTCTTCATGCTCTTCGATTTCTTTTGATTTTTTCGGTTGCACAGCGAAATCTTCACTTTGCAAATCTTCTTCTGAAATAAATTTAACTTGAACTTTGTCGCCAATGACATCATAGATGAAATTAATGACATGTTCATGATATTTATTGGTTAACCACTCAGCAACAAAAGGACTTTGTGCAACGATTATTGCACGATTACTATCTATTTGATGTAAGTAAGTGCCTTTGAACCAAGTATTATAACCAGCAGAAGCGATTTGATCTTCAGCAATGGATAACACTTGCTCCCAGATTTCTTCTTTTGAATTCATAAAAGTCCTCTTTCTAATTTAAATTTATTGAGTTATACACATAAAATAAGACTGTTGATAAAGAAAACCACAAGGTGTGAATAATTATCCACAACTTACACACAAACGGTGGATAACTCAACTTTATAATTCTCTTGTCCACAATCTTTACACTAATATTTTCATGTAGTAATCATAGTAGTATCAATACTTTGTATAACTTATCCACACAATTATACTTTTAAACAAAACAAGTTGTCAAATACATGTGAATATGTGTAGAAAGATAATATTATGCTGTGAATAAGAAAAAATAGTTATATGATTATCCACAAAATGTTTGTGATGCATTGTGAATAAGTGGATAACTCGATTTTTTGATTACGATAAATTTCTTCTTGATTTTTAAAAACTGTTTTGTTATAGTTTAGTAGTTATTGAAATTGTGACAAATCACATGTATGGTATAAATAATTTTGAAACTAATCTTCTGATCTGATATATATAAATGAATATCATACAAACAATTATCTAACTATAAATTAGATACTAACGAATAAATAATGGAGGTGCTCTTAAATGGTAAAACGTACGTATCAACCAAATAAGCGTAAACACAGTAAAGTACACGGTTTCCGTGCACGCATGAGTTCTAAAAACGGTCGTAAAGTATTAGCTCGCCGTCGTCGTAAAGGTAGAAAAGTATTATCAGCTTAAGATCACTGAAGAGCAGTGGTCTTTTTTTTGTTTAAATTGATGTAATTGTTTTGTATAATGAACAATAATTAAGTGATGTATTGTGGAGTGGATGTTTGTGGAAAAGGCTTATCGTATTAAGAGAAATAATGATTTTCAAAGAATTTATAAAAAAGGTAAGTCAGTTGCTAATAGACAGTTTGTTATTTATACAGCAGAAAATGATAATGAACATTTCAGATTAGGCATAAGTGTTTCAAAGAAATTAGGAAATGCTGTTACTAGAAATAGAATAAAAAGGTCTATTAGAGAATGTTTTAAGAATCATAAAGAAAATATTATTCCTAAAGACATCATTGTTATCGCTCGAAACCAAGCTGTTGATTTAGATGTACTTGAAACACAGAAGAGTTTAGAGCATGTATTGAAGATTGCTAAAGTTTTTAATAAACGTATTCCTTAAGTATTGAAATATTACTAGGAGGTTGCAGGATGCTTAAATCACGCTATGAAGGACAATCAGTAGAACAAGCACTACAACAAGGTTTAGAAGATTTGGATGTTCAAGAACAACAAGTAAGAATTGATGTTATTAAAGAAGGTAAAAAAGGTATTTTTGGATTTATGAAACAGGATGCACAAATTGAATTAACTGTAATTGATCCAGAACTTAAACAGTTTGAATCAATTGAAGCATTAAAAAATCGTCATCAACAACTTGAAGAGGTTGATGAATCATCAAATAATGTTCATATTCAGCAAGAAGAAACGGTTCAAGAGCGTGATGATGATGTTCAAAATGATATTCAGTCAGAAGAAGATATACATGAACACAGTAATCAGAAAAAAGATTCATTAAATGAAGTAGCACAAGATACATTAGAATATGTACTTAAAATAGTAAGAGAAATGAATATTGATGTAGATGGTTCGTATGAAGTTAAGTCTCATACAATTTATATTAATATGACTTCAAATAATGCTGCTTATATAATAGGTAAGCGTGGACAAATTTTAAATGCGCTTCAAATTGTAGGACAAAATTATATGCATCAATTCGTGAAAGGTTATTATACGCTTATATTAGATATAGAATCTTATAGAGAAAAGCGTAAAGAAACTTTAGAACAGTTGGCAATTAATATGGCTAAAAAGGCTATCCAGACAAAGAAACCTGTTAAATTAGAGCCTATGCCAAATTTCGAACGAAAAATAATGCATCAAGCAGTTAGTAAGATTGAAAATATCGAAACGTACTCTGAAGGAAGAGAACCACATCGATATTTAGTCATTAAGAATAAATGATAATAGTCGGAGTGAGTGATCTCGCTCCGCATTTTTTCGAACAATATATTCGAAAAATAGAACAAAACCATTTACAATCAATAGAATAGTTACTAATGGTGGAGGAGAAAAACATGGAATTAGATACAATTACAAGTATCTCAACGCCTATGGGTGAAGGTGCAATAGCAATAGTACGATTAAGTGGCCCGGATGCCTTAAATATTGCTGATCGTATTTATAAAGGAAAGAAACAACTCAATGAAGTAGCATCGCATACAATAAATTATGGTCATATTATTGATCCTGATTCAGAAGAAGTTGTTGAAGAAGTAATGGTAGCCGTAATGAAAGCACCCAAGACTTTTACAAGAGAAGATATCGTTGAAATTAACTGTCATGGTGGTCTTGTAACTGTTAATCGTGTACTTGAATTAACTTTATCAAATGGTGCAAGAATGGCTGAACCAGGTGAATTCACAAAGAGAGCATTTTTACACGGACGTATTGATTTATCACAAGCAGAAGCGGTCATGGATTTCATAAGATCTAAGACGGAACGCGCATCGAAGGTAGCCTTAGGGCAGATGGAAGGGCGTCTAAGTAATCTAATTAAAGGTCTAAGACAATCTATTTTAGAAATCCTTGCACAAGTGGAAGTAAATATAGACTATCCAGAGTATGATGATGTCGAAGAAGCAACTGCGCAATTCCTTTTAAAGGAATCTAGGCATATTGAGAATGAAATTGATCAATTATTAAGAACTGGCCAACAAGGAAAAATCATGCGTGAAGGTCTATCTACAGTAATAGTAGGGAAGCCTAATGTAGGTAAAAGTTCGATGCTTAATAACTTAATTCAAGATAATAAAGCTATCGTGACTGAAGTTGCAGGAACTACACGTGATGTATTAGAAGAATATGTTAATGTTCGTGGTGTACCGCTAAGACTTGTAGACACAGCTGGTATTCGTGAAACTGAAGATATAGTAGAAAAAATCGGTGTCGAAAGATCTAGAAAAGCATTATCAGAAGCAGATTTAATTTTATTTGTACTTAATTACAATGAGGCATTAACAGAAAATGATTATCAATTATTTGATGTCATTAAAGATGAAGATGTTATTGTTATAATAAATAAAATGGACTTAGAACAAAACTTAGACATGGATCAATTAAAAGACATGATAGGTGACCATCCATTAGTACAAACGTCGATGATAGAACAACAAGGAATAGAAGAACTTGAACAAAAAATTTCAGAACTATTCTTTGGTGGACAAGTTCAGTCTCAAGATATGACATATGTCTCTAATTCTAGGCACATTGCACTTTTAAAAGATGCGAAAAGTTCAATTAATGATGCAATTCAGTCAGCTGAAGACGGCGTACCTATAGATATCGTACAAATTGATTTAATTAAAACATGGGAATTGCTAGGAGAAGTAATAGGTGAAGAGGCGAGTGATTCGCTAATCGATCAACTATTTAGTCAATTCTGTTTAGGAAAATAAAAAGGAGGAAAAATTTTGACACAAAAATATGACGTTATTGTTGTCGGAGCAGGGCATGCTGGGGTAGAAGCAGGATTAGCTTCAGCTAGACGTGGCGCAAAAACACTTATGCTTACAATCAATTTAGATAGTGTAGCATTTATGCCATGTAACCCATCAGTAGGTGGACCAGCTAAAGGTATAGTAGTGAGAGAAATCGATGCACTTGGTGGTCAAATGGCTAAGACAATTGATAGAACACATATTCAAATGCGTATGTTAAACACTGGTAAAGGTCCAGCTGTTAGAGCATTGCGTGCACAAGCTGATAAAGTGTTATATCAACAAGAAATGAAACGTGTGATAGAAGACGAACCTAACCTTGATATTATGCAAGGTATGGTAGAGCGTTTAATTATAGAAGATAATAAAATTAAAGGCGTTGAAATGGTTATTGGATCAACTTATGAAGCTGATGCAGTTGTATTAACTACAGGTACGTTCTTACGTGGCGAAATCATTTTAGGAAATTTAAAATATTCAAGTGGTCCAAATCATCAAATGCCATCACTAAAATTAGCTGATCATTTGAAAGAATTAGGCTTTGAAATAGTTCGTTTCAAAACAGGAACACCACCACGTGTAAATGGAAATACTATAGATTACAGCAAGACTGAAATTCAACCAGGTGATGATGTCGGACGAGCATTTAGTTATGAAACGACAGAATATATTTTAGATCAATTACCTTGTTGGTTAACTTATACTAATGAACATACACATAAAGTTATTGATGATAATTTACATTTATCTGCAATGTACTCAGGTATGATTAAAGGAACTGGTCCAAGATATTGTCCATCAATTGAAGACAAATTCGTAAGATTTAACGATAAACCAAGACATCAATTGTTCTTAGAACCAGAAGGACGCCAAACTCAAGAAGTTTATGTACAAGGCTTATCTACAAGCTTACCGGAAGACGTTCAACGCAAAATGTTAGAGACAATCCCAGGTCTTGAAAAAGCAGATATGATGCGTGCAGGATACGCAATTGAATATGATGCAATTGTTCCAACTCAATTATGGCCAACATTAGAAACGAAACTTGTAACTAATTTATTCACTGCAGGCCAAATTAATGGTACTTCAGGTTATGAAGAAGCGGCTGGTCAAGGATTAATGGCTGGTATTAATGCTGCAGGTAAAGTACAAGGTAAAGAGGATGTTGTTTTACGTCGTTCAGATGCATATATTGGTGTATTAATTGATGATTTAGTGACGAAAGGTACAAATGAACCTTATCGTTTATTAACTTCACGTGCTGAACACCGTCTATTATTAAGACATGACAATGCAGATTTAAGACTAACGGATATTGGTTATGAATTAGGCATGATTTCTGAAGAACGTTATGCTAAATTTAACCAAAAACGTGATGCGATCAGCGGAGAACAAGACAGATTAAAAGGTATTCGTATTAAACCGAATGAACACACACAAAGTGTTATTGAAAGTCGTGGAGGCGCAGCACTTAAAGATGGTATTTTAGCATTAGATTTATTACGTAGACCAGAAATGGACTATGATGCTATTATGGAAATCTTAGAAGAAGAATCTCCAGTAAGTGCAGATGTTCAAGAACAAGTTGAAATTCAAACTAAATACGAAGGTTACATCCAAAAATCATTAGCACAAGTTGAAAAAATGAAACGTATGGAAGATAAAAAAATACCTGAAAATATAGATTATGATGCAATTAACAGTTTAGCTACTGAAGCACGTCAAAAACTTAAAGAAGTAAACCCATTAGATATTGCACAAGCTTCACGTATTTCAGGTGTTAATCCTGCAGACATTTCAATATTGCTTGTTTATATTGAACAAGGTAAAATTCAGAAGGTGAAATAGATGAACGAACAAACATTTATTAATTCATTAAAAGAATCAGGTATAGAAATTACAGATAAACAATTAAAACAATTTGAAATTTATTTTGAAACGCTAGTAGAGTGGAATGAAAAAATTAATTTAACAGCAGTGACTGAAAAAGAAGAAGTCTATTTGAAGCACTTTTTTGATTCTGTTTCACCTAGCTTTTATATAGATTTCAATAAAATTAAGTCTGTATGTGATGTAGGTGCAGGAGCAGGATTTCCAAGCATTCCATTAAAAATAATTTATCCGCATTTGCAAATTACAATAGTAGATTCATTAAATAAACGAATTAAATTTTTAAATGAATTAGCAGCTGCCTTGGACTTAGACAAAGTAAACTTTGTTCATGATAGAGCTGAAACATTTGGAAAAAGTAATTATCGTGAAAGTTTTGATCTTGTAACAGCTCGTGCAGTCGCAAGATTATCAGTACTAAGTGAACTTTGCATACCTTTAGTTAAAAAAGGTGGCCAATTTGTAGCTCTCAAAGGTGCACAAGGCAATGAAGAGTTAGAAGATGCACAATTTGCTATTTCTGTCCTAGGTGGTCAAGTGAATGAAGTATATGACTTCACTTTACCTTTAGAAGAAAGTATGAGACAAATTATTACGATAGATAAGTTAAGACAAACACCTAAGAAATATCCAAGAAAACCAGGAACACCAAACAAAGAACCTATAACAAAATAATTCCTGGGAAATATGTATGAACGAAAGTAGGTATATTGAGATGAAAAAGCCTTTTTCTAAATTATTTGGACTTAAAGACAAAGAATTAGAACATATAGAAGAAGCTAGAGCTGAAGGTAATGTAGCGATAATTTCAACAGAAAGAATTGTGCCAAACCGTTACCAACCGAGAAAAGTATTTGATGAATCAAAAATTAAAGAATTGGCACAATCTATAAGAAAACATGGATTATTACAGCCTATTGTAGTTCGTCCAATTGAAGAAGGTATGTATGAAATCATTGCTGGAGAGCGAAGATTTCGTGCAATAAAACATAACGATTTACCTGAGACTGAAGTAATCATTAAACCGTTAAACGATAAAGAAACAGCAGCAGTTGCATTGATTGAAAATATTCAACGAGAAAATTTATCAGCTATAGAAGAAGCGGAAGCATATAAAAAACTGCTTGATCTAGAAGGTATAACACAACAAGATTTAGCCGCAAGCATGGGAAAAAGTCAATCATTCATAGCGAACAAATTAAGATTGCTTAAATTATCAGAACCAATCATTATTTCATTACAAAAAGGTGAAATAACTGAAAGACATGCAAGAGCAATGTTAGGTTTAGATGACGATGGTCAACAAGATGTCTTAACAGCAATTCAATCACAAAATTTAAACGTAAAACAAACAGAAGATCGTGTTAAAAAAATACGAGGATCAGAAAAAGTAAAAGCTAAACAATTTCAATTCGAACAAGATATTACAGAAGCACTTGATACACTCGGACAAAGCATTAAAAATGTTGAAAAAGAAGGTATTAAAGTAAAACGAATCGATGAAGAACATAAAGACTTTTACGAAATTACGATTAAAGTGTATAAAAGAAAATAATGAAAAAGTCTAAGACAATTATTTTGTCTTAGATTTTTTTTATTTATTTACAAGTGCGAAATCATTACAGATGTAGCATTGTATTTCCTAAAAAACTCATTTATAATTATGTAAACGCTTGCACTTACAAAGGGGGATTTCAATGATTACATTTTTAGTTTCAATAGTATTATTGATTGTAGGGTATTTTACATATGGTAAGTATATCGAAAAGATGTTTGGTGTTAAGGATGAACGTCCGACACCGGCTCATGATCAAAGGGATAATATTGATTATGTTCCAATGACGACGAATAAGAATTCATTGATTCAATTATTGAATATCGCTGGTGTTGGACCTATTTTTGGTCCAATTATGGGTGCTTTATATGGTCCGGTTGCTTTTTTATGGATTGTATTAGGTTCTATATTTGCTGGTGCTGTTCACGATTATTTAACGGGTATGATTTCAATTCGTAACAAAGGGGCTCACTTACCTGAATTAGCTGGTAAATTCTTAGGTAATGTGATGAAACATTTGGTTAATGTGTTTACGTTATTACTACTTTTATTGACTGGTACTGTGTTTGTTACTAGTCCAGCATTACTTCTACATTCACTAATGGATGGAAAAATTGCTTTAGGTATTATTATCTTTGTTATTTTCTTATATTATTTCTTATCTACAATTTTACCGATTGATAAAATTATTGGTAAGGTATATCCGATATTTGGTTTAATTCTCATGATTTCAGCAGTAGGTATTTTCGTGAGGTTATTGATGACAGGAGCAGAGATTCCAGAATTAACTTTAAAGAATATGCATCCTGATTCTGCACCGATATTCCCATTATTATTCTTTACTATCACGTGTGGTGCTTTATCTGGTTTCCATGCGACGCAATCGCCAATTATTTCTAGAACGACAAATAATGAAAAGAATGGCCGTAAAATATTTTATGGCATGATGATTGCTGAAGGTATTATCGCTATGGTTTGGGCTGCAGCGGCAATGAGTTTATTCGGTGGTTATGGCGGACTTCAAGAAGTATTAGCTAAAGGTGAAGCGGCTCTTGTAGTTAGTGAAGCATCTACAATGTTATTAGGCTCAGTGTTTGGTACATTAGCAATTCTTGGTGTTATTGTATTACCAATTACGAGTGGTGATACGTCATTTAGAAGTGCTAGAATGATTCTTGCAGATTACTTTAAATTTGGTCAAAAGAAAATGTGGAAACGATTTGCAATAGCAATACCAATGTTTATTATTAGTTTCATTTTAACAACAGTGGACTTTACAATCTTATGGAGATACTTCTCTTGGGCAAACCAAACTACAGCTACAATAGCGCTGTGGATAGGTGCAATGTATCTATTGTTATCTAAAAAGAATTTCTACGTAGCATTGATTCCTGCATTGTTTATGACATGGAATATATTCACTTATATTTTAAGTCAGCCGATTGGTTTTGGAATGGATTTATCTCTAAGCTACTGGTTATCAGTAGGTCTTACAATTTTATGGAGTATGTATTTCTATTATTTATATCGTAAAAACAGTGAAAATGCGATTGAAATCGATCATCAAATTGGATCTGCAACAGTTTCAAAATACTAAACATCATAATAAGAACCTTTCGGTCTCCACCGAAAGGTTCTTATTTTATATATTTAATATAGGGAAGGAAGTCTGCCATATAGTACTCGCTCAAAAATATTATATGGCAGTGTTATTAGATTTGGAACTAATGGCTAATATAACTGAACTGTGTGTTGGCAGTTCGTTTAATTTGGTTGTTTTACTGTGCTGTCTTTACGTAATTTTTCTACTGATTTTACTAGTACAGTTAAAGCTTGTTTAACTTCATCTTCTTGTCTTGTTTTCAATCCGCAGTCAGGGTTTACCCAGAATAGAGAACGGTCAATTTCTTTAAGTGCTCTATCGATTGCTACAGTAATTTCTTCTTCTGTTGGTATACGCGGACTATGAATGTCATATACACCTAAACCAATTCCTAAATCGTATGTGATATCTTCAAAGTCTTGGATTAAATCGCCATGGCTTCTTGATGTTTCAATTGAAATAACATCAGCATCAAGTGATTTGATTGCATGGATGATTTGTCCAAATTGAGAGTAACACATATGCGTATGAATTTGTGTTGAATCTTGGACTGAAGATGTTGATAATCTGAATGAACGAACAGCTTTATCTAAGTAATCTTCATGATATTCTGAACGTAAAGGTAAGCCTTCGCGCAATGCTGGTTCGTCTACTTGAATCACTTTAATGCCTGATTCTTCAAGTGCTAATACTTCTTCGTTTATAGCTAAAGCGATTTGATCTTGAACTTCGCTACGAGGAATATCAACACGTTCGAATGACCAGTTTAAGATTGTAACTGGACCTGTAAGCATACCTTTAACAGGTTTGCCAGTTAAGCTTTGAGCATATAGTGTTTCTTTAACTGTTAGTGGAGCTGTCCATTTAACATCACCATAGATGATTGGTGGTTTAACAGCACGAGAACCGTATGATTGAACCCAACCGAACTTAGTTACTAAGAATCCATTTAATTTTTCACCGAAGAATTCTACCATGTCATTACGTTCGAATTCACCATGTACTAATACATCTAAACCAATATCTTCTTGAATATCAATCCAACGCTTAATTTCATTTTGTACAAATTCTTCATATTTTTCGTCTGAAATTCTATTGTTTTTCCAATCTGCACGATATTTTCTTACTTCTCTTGATTGAGGGAATGAACCTATCGTCGTTGTTGGTAAATCAGGTAAGTTTAATACTTCATCTTGTAAAACTTTTCTCTCTTTAAATGGTGTTGTACGTTCTGATTTCACGGAATCATAATCGTATTCAAGTTGTTTGAATGATTGACTTTCAAATCGTTCAAATTGAGTTTTTAATTCATTGTATAAAGTGTCATCATTTTCATTAAATAATTGCTTTAAAGCATATAGTTCATCTAATTTCTCAGTGGCAAAGCTTAAACCTTCTCGAACTGAATCATCTAATGTTTCTTCTTCTAAGGTAACTGGTACATGTAATAATGAAGAAGAAGGCTGAATAACTAATTCATTTGTATATGGTTGTAAAGAGGCGATTAGTTCTTTTTTAGCTTCAATGTTAGTTGCCCAAACATTTCTACCATCAACAATACCAGCAAATAGTGCCTTTTCTTTAGGGAATAAACCATCTTTAATTTGTTGTAAGTTAAATCCATTATCATGGACGAAATCTAAACCAAGACCATAGACAGGCAATTGTCCTACAAAGTTTAAATCAACACGTTCGAAGTATGTTTGTAATACTAAGTTTGTAGATGGAACTTCTTTATTAAAGAATTCATATGCTTCTTTAGTAATATCTTGAAGTTCTTTAGCTTCGTCAGTTACTAAAATTGGTTCATCTACTTGGATATATTCTGCACCAGCTTCAGTTAAACTTTCGAATACTTCTTTATATAATGGTAACAGTGTTCTAACTTTTTCCTCAAAACTTTGGTCTCCGCCTTTTGATAAAGCAACATAAGTCACAGGTCCTACGATTACTGGATGAGATGTTACACCAGTTTCTTTAGAAAAGTTGAATTTTTCTAGTAACACATTGTTATTTAATTTAGGAGTAACGTTATCCCATTCAGGTACGATATAGTGATAGTTTGTGTTAAACCATTTGATAAGTGCACTTGCAACGTGTTCTTTATTACCTCTTGCAATATCAAATAATAATTCATCATCAACAGGACGTCCTTGGAAACGCTCTGGAATGATATTAAATAATAATGATGTATCAAGTACATGGTCATATAATGAGAAATCACCAGCAGGAATTTGATCGACATGATGTTCTTTTTGAATTGTTAAAATTTCTTTATGTAGATCTTGCAATGTTTGATCTAATTCAGCTTTATCTATTTTCTTAGCCCAGTAGCTTTCAATGGCTTTCTTCCATTCTCTTTTTTTACCTAGTCTTGGAAATCCTAAATTTGCTGTTTTAATTGTCATAATATTGCCTCCTTGGATTGTGTTTCAGTTTTTGATTTTGAATAATTTGCTAATTCAACGGATAAATCATATTTTAAAAATGGTGTAACGATGTACAGACCATTAAAATATTGGTGTATCGCATCAATCAATTGCTTGCTCAAGTTAATACTGAGCTTACGAGTTGCGTCTCGATCGTCTTTAACTTTTTCAAAAGCGTTGAGAACAGTTTCTGATAATTTAATACCGGGAACTTCATTGTGTAAAAATAGGGCGTTATTATAGTTTGTAATTGGCATGATGCCAATAAAGATTGGTGCATCTATATGTTTTGTTGCTTCATATATTTCTTTAACTCTTTCAGGTTCATAGATAGGTTGTGTAATGAAGTATTCCATTCCAGACTCTATCTTTTTTTCTAATCTTTTAACTGCTGGTTCAAGACGTCTTACATTTGGATTAAAAGCGCCTGCTACAGAGAAGTTAGTATTACTTCTTAATGTGTCTCCATCTGCGTTAATACCTTGATTAAATTGGGTAATCATTTCAGCTAATCCACTAGAATTTACATCGAATACACTTGTTGCACCAGGGAAATTACCAACTTTTGATGGATCACCTGTAATAGTTAAAATATCATTAATACCTAGTAACGAAAGTCCCATTAGATGTGACTGAAGACCAATTAAATTTCTATCTCGACATGCTAAGTGTACGAGGGGTCTAATTTTATATTGTTGCTTTATAATGCTAGCTGCTGCTATGTTAGAAATTCTAACGCTTGCTAATGAGTTGTCAGCAAGTGTTACAGCTTCAACACCCGCGTCTTCTAGAGCTTGTATACCATCGAAAAATTTATTCGTATCTAAATGTTTTGGTGTATCAAGTTCAACAATAACGGTCGGTCTTTGTTGAACGAGTTCTTTAATGCTAGGTTCATTTTTATTTTGCTTTTTATACTGTTTTGTCTCTATTGGAATAACATTTTTTTGCTTGATAGGCTTTAAATCTTTAACGACATTTTTGATTTTTTTAATATGTTCTGGTGTTGTACCACAGCAACCACCTATTAATCTGACGCCTTGATTGACAAGTTCTTTAGCTGCGTCAGAAAAGTATTCCGAATTGTTATTGTATTTCAAGTCATTGTCTTCTAAATCCAGCAAACTTGCATTAGGGTAACAAGAAAGATATGCACTGTTAGGAATTTCAATATGTTTATACGTCTTTATCATATGATAAGGTCCGTGGTGACAGTTTAAACCAACAACATCTGCGCCTTCTCTTAGTAATGCCTCTAATGCGTCAGGTATAGGTGTACCATTTCTTAAATAATTAGTATTACTTGCTGTAAGTTGAGCAATAATCGGAATGTCATATTTCGCTTTTGCATCTTTTAAGACGGTAAGCAGCTCTTCTAAATCATAGTAAGTTTCAAATAGAATGCCATCTACACCTTCATTTACAAGTGTTTCAATTTGAATTTCTGTATGATACTGAATAGCCTCTATAGATAAGTCACTCTTTTTTATGTTACGAAAGCCACCTACAGTACCTAATATAAACGTATCTTTATTGCTTGCTTTTTTAGCGATTTGAACAGCTTCACGATGTATTTCTTTGACGCGATGCTCTAAATTGAAGTCTTTTAGCTTTTCGAAATTAGCACCGTAAGTGTTCGTTTGAATGATATCAGCACCTGCTTCTATATATGAGCGGTGTATTTGTTCTACTTTTTTAGGATGAGTAAGGTTATAACTTTCTGGGCAAGTGTCTAATCCTTCTGAGTAAAAGATTGTTCCAATTGCACCGTCAGCCACTAAAATGCGGTTCTTCAATGCTTCTTTCAGATTCATATATAGCCTCCTTTAATGCCCAATCGATATCTGTAATCAATTCTCTGACATCTTCCAATCCTACTGATAGTCTAAATAAGCCGTTTGTAATACCACGTTCAGCTCTAATGCTTTCAGGTATAGCTGCGTGACTCATTGTAGCTGGGTGAGAAAGAATGGTTTCAACACCACCTAAACTTACAGAAACTAAAGGTATATTTAGATGGTCAACAAATGCTTGTGCTTTTGATTCATCTTTAAGTCTGAATCCTAATACGGCACCACCATTTTTAGCTTGTCTTAAATGTGTGTCATTTGTTATTGGATAGTAAACAGTTTCAATTGCTTCATTTTCAATTAAATATCTATAAATTTGTTCAGTATTGCTAACAGATTGTTTAAATCTAATTGGTAATGTTTTTAAATGCTTAGCAAGTGTCCATGAATCATAGACGCTTAATCCTGAGCCAGTTCCATTTTGAATTAAGTAAATATCATTTTTAAGTTGGGGATCATTTACGATAACAGCGCCAGCAATCAGGTCACTATGACCTCCTAAGAATTTCGTTGCAGAATGAATGACAATATCTGCTCCAAGTTTCAAAGGAGACTGTCCTAATGGTGTCATGAATGTATTATCTACGGCTAAAAGTGCTTCATTTCTACGAGCAATTTGTCCAACACCATCAATATCAGTTACTTTAAATAGCGGGTTAGATGGTGTTTCTACATAGATAAGCTTTGTATTATCCTGTACAGCGTCTTCTACTTGTTGTAAGTCTGTTTGGTCGACAGTTGTAAATTCGATTTTGAATTTTTTTAGTATTTGTTCTGTTAATCTGAAAGTACCTCCGTATACATCATCAGGAAGTATAACGTGATCTCCAGGTTCTAATGTAAGGAATACAGCCGTTACTGCAGCTATCCCAGAACTGAATGCAAATCCATAATTACCGCCTTCTAAATCGGCTAACTTTTCTTCGAGTAACTTTCTGTTAGGATTACCACTTCTTGCGTAATCAAATTCAGTATTACCACCTAATGTTTGTTGGTGATATGTTGATGAATAATATAATGGTTGGTTGCTTGATAAATGTTCATTACCTCTAGTGGAGTCTAATATTAATGACGTTTCTTTTGAATAACTCATAATGACACCCCTTCTTTCTTTGATTTTTTTAGAGCTTGAAGTATATCTGCGTAAATATCTTCATAGTCTTCAATTCCGATTGATAGACGAAGTAGATATTCGTCGATACCACGTTTATCTTTTTCTTCATCGGCCATGTCTACATGTGTTTGTGTATATGGAAAAGTGATGAATGTTTCAGTGCCACCAAGACTTTCGGCAAATATACATAAATCAATATTTTGTAAAAAACGATCTACACTGTAAGCTTTGTTTAATCTAATGCTTAACATGCCTGTTTGCCCTGAATAAAGTACTTCATCAATGCTTTCAATTGACTGAAAAGAAGCGGCTAATTTTTGGGCATTTTCGGTAGCACGATCAAGTCGTATGTGTAATGTTTTTAAACCTCTTAGTAATAAATAACTGTCGAAAGGTGATAGTGTTGCACCAATCATATTGTGAAATTGAGCAAGTAGTTCACCTAAATAATCGTCTGATACGGTTACAATGCCTGCTAATACATCATTATGACCACTTATGTATTTTGTAGCAGAATGTAATACAATGTCAGCTCCATCTTTTAATGGTGTAGAAAAGTAAGGTGTTAAGAATGTATTATCAATAATTGTTAAAATATTTTTAGACTTCGCTATTGCATACAATGGTTCTAATTCCACTGTGAACATTAATGGATTTGATACGGGTTCTATAAAGAAAGCTCTCGTATGCTCATTGATAGATGCATTGACCTCTTCAATATTTGAAAAATCGATGTATTTAAACTTAATGTTGTATTGTTTTTCATAAAATTCAAAGATTCTAAATGTGCCACCATATAAATCATATGAAACGAGAATTTCATCATTTGGTTTAAATAAGTTACATATTAATTGAATACTTGCCATACCACTAGAAGTTGCAAATGCGTATTTTCCACCTTCTAATTTGGCAAATGCTTCTTCGAATTGTGAGCGAGTTGGATTCTTAGTCCTCGTATAATCGAAGCCAGTTGAACATCCTAATTTTTCATGTTGATAGGCTGTTGAAAGATATATAGGATTTGTGGTTGCACCTGTATGATCTTTAGTTAATGAAATTTGAGCGAGTTGAGTAGATTTCATAATAGCCTTCCTCCCTAATGTATTTAAAAATAAAAAAAGCTTCCGTCCTTTAAACCCGATATTAATCGGATGTAAAGGACGAAAGCTTAGCTCGCGGTACCACCTTTGTTCGTAATGACATTACTGACACTACCTCTATAAGTACGTGGTCTCTTGTAAAAGAGTATATAATGGCAGTAAAAATATGAACAAATTCCAGTACGCCATCAACACTAAAGAGACTTTAATACTGTATCGCTATAACGGGCGATCCCGTTGACACCTCAATATCGATGTCACCACTCCAAGGCCATTTTCAATCTTTCTTTCAATATTCCCTTTCAGCAAATGGGAACTCTCTGATAATTGCAGTTTAAGATTTACTTTCCTTTTTATCGTGCTTTTAATTAATATTTCGTTGTTGATATATTACACAATACTATGGGCATATTTTTTTGTCAACAACTTTTCTGAATATTTTAATTTATCGGTCAATTATTCTTTTGTGCATATCATCTTCAAAATTGTTATAATCTAATTTGGATGTTTTACGTGAAACAAATTAGAATATATAACGTGGTGATGAAATGAAAGAAAGAAATCACGAACTTGTTGAAAAGATTTCTTATAACTTTAGTCATGATAAAATTGTTGAGATTCCTTTAGACAAATTAAGAAGAAATCCATATCAACCTAGAGATTATTTTGATGAAGAAGCTTTAAAAGATTTAACGCAGTCTATTTCACAACATGGTGTATTACAACCAATAGTAGTAAGAGAAACAATTAAAGGATATGACATTGTGGTTGGCGAAAGAAGATTCAGAGCAAGTCAATTAGCTGAGAAAGACACAGTACCAGCAATTATTAAAGTGCTAACTGATGAAGAAATGTTAGAACTCGCTATAATTGAGAATCTTCAACGTGAGAATCTTAAACCATTAGAAGAAGCAAAGAGTTATGCCACAATGATGGCAGAACTAAATTTAAAGCAACAAGACGTAGCAGATAGATTAGGTAAATCAAGATCTTATATTGCTAATGTCTTAAGATTACTAAATCTACCTCCAAGCGTGAAAAGTTTAATCAACGAAGAAAAATTATCAAGTGCACATGGCAGAACTTTGCTTGGAATAGAGAAAAAGCATCAAATCAATCAAGTTGCTAAAAAAGTGATTAAAGAAAATATGAGCGTTAGAGCGTTAGAAGAATATATAAAATTTTTGAATGCTAACGGTCAAGAGAAACCAAAACAACCAAAACAAAATAAACCAAGCTTTTTAGTTAAACATGAATATCAGTTGAAAGAGAAATATGGAACGAACATTGATATTTCAAAGACAAAAAAAGCAGGTAAAATTTCACTTGAATTTAATTCTGAAGCAGAATACAAAAGAATTATGGAATTATTGTTAGAAGAATAAGAGGTGTGAAAATGAATAAAATTATGAGCGTCATTCATAAACTAATCGATCCTTTTATGGATCCAGATAATTGGCAAAAATGGATAGAACAAATTTTCATCGGGATATTTTATATTATATTAGCGTTTATTATAATTAAGATACTTCATAAATTAGTCGAGAAATTCTTTACTACGAAATACGGAACTAAGAGGGTAGGGAAGTCTAACAAGCGTGCTAAAACAATGGTAAACCTACTACAAAACATTATTTCATATGTTGTGTGGTTCATTGTTGCTACGACAATATTAAGCAATGTAGGAATAAGAGTTGAAAGTATTATTGCAGGTGCTGGAGTTGCAGGTTTAGCAATTGGTTTTGGTGCTCAAACTTTAGTTAAAGATGTCATAACTGGTTTCTTTATTATTTTTGAGAATCAATTTGATGTTGGAGACTATGTAAAAATTAATACTACGGGTACAACTGTTGCTGAAGGTACTGTACAATCAATAGGGATGAGATCTACGAGAATTTTATCATTTGCAGGAGATTTAACGATTCTTCCAAATGGTACAATGAATGAGATTGTAAACTTCTCAATTCATAATGGTATGGCTATTGTGGAAGTACCTGTATCCATAAAAGAAGACTTAGATGAATTAGAAAGTAAATTATATAAATTTTTACCTACACTAAAAGAAAAATATCAAATTTTCATAAAAGACCCTGAAATTTTAGGTGTAGAAAATGTTACAGCAGGAGAAGCAACGATAAAAATCGCAGGCGAAACAGAACCTAACGAACATGCTACAGGTGCAAGAATATTAAGAAGAGAAATCAAATCGTTCTTTGATAAAGAAGGTATTCAAGCACCAATACCAACTATGGTTTCTTATAATCCTAATAACATTCAATAATCATCTAATCGGGAGGCTGTAATATGATTAAATCGTATAATTTAAATGATATCGTTGAAATGAAGAAGCAGCATGCATGTGGTTATAATAAATTTAAAATCATAAGACTTGGTGCAGATGTTAGAATTAAATGTGAAGAATGTTCTCGTAGCATTATGCTACCTAGACAAGAATTTAATAAAAAAATCAAAAAAATAATCGAAAAAGGACAAGGTGAATAACATATGGCATTAACAGCTGGCATAGTAGGATTACCTAACGTAGGTAAATCAACACTATTTAACGCAATTACTAAAGCAGGAGCATTAGCAGCGAACTATCCATTCGCAACAATCGATCCAAACGTAGGAATCGTAGAAGTACCAGATCATCGTTTACAAGAATTAACGAAATTAGTTAAACCTAAGAAGACAGTTCCAACAGCTTTCGAATTTACAGATATAGCAGGTATCGTAAAAGGCGCATCTAAAGGTGAAGGATTAGGGAATAAATTCTTATCACATATCCGTGAAGTAGATGCAATTTGCCAAGTTGTACGTGCATTCGAAGACGAAAATGTAACACATGTATCTGGTAAAGTAGATCCAATAGATGATATTGAAGTAATTAATATGGAATTAGTGTTAGCAGATTTAGAATCAGTAGAAAAACGCTATGATAGAGTAGCAAAAATGGCTAAACAGAAAGATAAAGATGCAGTAGCAGAAGAAAAAGTATTAGCAAAAATAAAAGAAACATTAGAAAACAATGAACCAGTAAGAAGCTTAGAATTCTCATCAGATGAAAAATCAATCGTGAAACATTTAAGCTTATTAACATCAAAACCAATGTTATACGTAGCAAACGTAGCAGAAGATGAAGTAGCAAGTCCAGAAGACAATGAATATGTACAAAAAATAGAAGAATACGCAAATAACGAAGGATCAGAAGTAATCGTTATTTCAGCTAAAATCGAAGAAGAATTAGCAACATTAGACGATGAAGACCGTGAAATGTTCTTAGAAGATTTAGGCGTAGAAGAAGCAGGATTAGACAAATTAATCCGCGCATCATATAACCTGTTAGGACTAGCAACATACTTTACAGCAGGAGAACAAGAAGTAAGAGCATGGACATTTATAGAAGGCATGACAGCACCACAATGTGCCGGAATCATCCATACAGACTTCGAAAGAGGCTTCATTAGAGCAGAAACAGTAAGCTATGATGATTTATTGAATAATAACGGTATGAACGGTGCAAAAGAAGCGGGTAAAGTAAGATTAGAAGGAAAAGACTATCTAATGAAAGACGGAGACGTTGTACACTTTAGATTTAATGTGTAAGAGTAATAGATAGAATTTTAAAGAGGCTGAGACATTGTGTCTCGGCCTCTTTTGTCGTTGTATTTGCTATTTGGATATGAAGGTATGAATTAGATAGGTAGGAAAATCGCACGATGAGTTTGTAGTCTTCGTGCGAATTGATTGTATTTCTGCTTTTACTGAACCTCTAAAAGCATGTACTCGGAAGGCTTGCATAAAAAGATACGAACTAAGTTAGAGACATTACCGACACACTAAGGCTGAGACACATTTATGTCCCAAGCCTTTTTTGTTTATTTTAATAATACAAGAAAAAGCATAAAAAAGGTCTAGCCAAGTTAACTTTAAATTTTCATCATAAATATTTTTATAATTAGACTCGAAAAATTACTTTTTTTCAATGAAATAATTAAACACAATAAAATTAAGTACATTTTTATTTAAAAATGTAATATAATATTTTTATAAAAATGGAAGGTGGATTTTGAGATAAGTAATTTGAAAAAAGCTTTAATAATTATATTTGCAGTACTTTACTTATACGGTTGTGAAAATAAGGGAAGTAATGCAGATAGTTCTGAATCAACAGCAGAAGATATGACTGAGTCAAAAGTAAAACGAGAGCATAAATCTATGAACGCTAATTCATTAGAAAATAATCTTGATAAACAAGATTTAGTTATTGAAGATGGTAAATACTTAATACGAAGTGAAGACGCAAAATCTTTATATCCTGACGCACTTCAGGCTTTTATTAGAAATAATACATATAAAGATATCAAGGACATTACTTTTGGTTTTGTTGCTTGGGATAAAAATGGACTTCCAGTAAAAATTAAACAATCTATAGACTTTTCAGATGGTGAATATTTTAGAGGTGTAAAAGGAGAAGCAGTAAATATAGCTTCTGGTGATTTGTTTGGTGAAGAAAGTGGAATGGAAATAAAAGAAGGAATCGATGTAGAATTTTTTAAACCTATAGTCGTTAGTTATGAAGATTTTGAAGGAAACACATGGGAAAATAAAGAATTAAAAAACTTTTTAAAAGTTTATGAAGGAAAACGTTTAAAAGATATTGTGGGTTATGAAAACCACGTATACAACAAAAACAATTAGAGAAGAGGAATCATCATGATAAAAACATCATTAATTACAATAAATTTAATTTCTGCATTACATTTAAATCCTGCTACTGATATTTCAGAAAAAGCTAAAGAATTTTATAATCAAACTTCAAATTGTAATCTCAAGGTATTAAAGACTAGCCCTGCATTAGATATTAGTTTAAGTGTTGAAAGGGAATTGAAAAAATCTCAAATTGAAAATAATAAATTATGTAAAAATTCAAGTGATAAAAAATAGAATAAATTAAAACCATTTATATTTTAAATGATATAATCACTACTTAATAGTTGCAGTATTGACTAAAAAACATTGTAAAAAGTAATACTCTATGCTATAATTCTTGATTGTGAGTAATGAAAATTATTCCTTGCTTAATACTAAGTTATTAGGCCGCATAGACCACAAGGAGGTGTAAATTGATGAGAACATATGAAGTAATGTACGTAGTACGTCCAAATATCGAAGACGAAGCTAGAAAAGCTGTCGTTGAACGTTTTAAAGGAATCTTAGCTTCAAACGGTTCAGAAATCGTCGAAGAAAAGGATTGGGGTAAACGTCGTTTAGCTTATGAAATCCAAGACTTCACTGAAGGTTTCTACAATATCGTTAGAGTTAAGTCTGAAAATGACGAATCAATCAGCGAATTCGATCGTTTAGCGAAAATCACTGATGATATCATTCGTCACATCGTTGTACGTGAAGAAGAAAAATAATTTAACTTTTAAGATATGGGGGAGATTAAATGATTAATCGTGTTGTATTAGTCGGTCGATTAACTAAAGATCCGGAATACAGAGTAACACCCTCAGGCGTTCAAGTTGCTACTTTTACCTTAGCTATCAATCGTACTTTTACGAATCAGCAAGGTGAAAGAGAAGCTGACTTTATCAACTGTGTTGTATTTAGACGTCCCGCAGAGAATGTAAACAATTACTTATCTAAAGGTAGTCTTGCAGGTGTTGAAGGTCGTCTACAATCTCGTAGCTACGAGAACCAAGAAGGTCGTCGTGTTTATGTAACTGAAGTTGTTTGTGACAGTGTTCAATTCCTTGAACCTAAAGGCGCAAATCAACGTCAATCTGGTAATGATAACCAATCATATAACCAAAATAATAACGAGTTCCAAAATTATGGACAAGACTTTGGTGGTAACCAACAACAAGGACAAAAAGCACCTTCAAATCAACAGTCAAACAATAATCAACAATCAAGTAACCCATTTGCAAATGCTAATGGACCAATTGATATCAGTGATGATGATTTGCCGTTCTAATAGTTGATTGAAACGAATATAAATAAAAAAATTTAAAAAGAAGGGAGGAACACAATCATGGCAGGTGGACCAAGAAGAGGTGGTCGTCGTCGTAAAAAAGTTTGTTATTTCACAGCAAACGGTATTACACATATCGACTACAAAGATACTGATTTACTTAAAAAGTTTATCTCAGAAAGAGGTAAAATTTTACCACGTCGTGTAACTGGTACTTCAGCGAAATACCAACGTTTGCTTACTATAGCTATTAAACGTTCACGTCACATGGCTTTATTACCATACGTTAAAGAAGAACAATAATCTATAATGTATGACAAAACCCTCTAGCAATCAGGCTAGAGGGTTATTTTTATATAATATTTACATTTAAACTAAATATCCTAATAATATTAAAATGATCAAAGAGATAAAGAGAATACTCAAAGTAACGATCCATATCAATCGATAATTTATGTTCATTTCATATAATTTTAGAATTTTAAATATAGTCAATATTGATATGAGAACTAAAGCAAAGCAACTAAGCCCGAATAATATATATAAACTAATTATTATAATTTCCATTTAAAATTTTAACTCCTAAATCTTGATAATAATCTTCACTTTTCATTTCAGTATTAACAGGATTAGAAAAAATACTAGAAACAAAAATAAATAATGCCATGAAACTTCAAAATACTTTAAACTTATCTAAAAATATCATTAAAGATTGTATTTTGAATACAAGTTTATTATAGTATAGCTAAATTCAGAAATGTTTAATATTCCTTAACTGTTAACTATTTGTTCTTAAGTGTATTAATTATTTAAAACAAATTATATTATCTCAACAATACAATCCATACTCAATTTAATCATATAATATTGTTAGATAACTTTGAACAAGTTTTAAGGCGATTTAAAATCACATTACTAATGATGTCATAAGCCGACTTAATGAATCATTATGGCAGGTCAAAGGTAAATATTATATCTTACAACTTTTAGACTAACCCTTTATAACTATTGATATTAAAGGGTTTTAAATATATGTGAGTGTGTCTAAAATTAGGTATAGCAAAGAATAATAATATATAACGTATAACAAAACAAACATTTATAAATGAAATTGTAATTTAATTCCTATTTGATTTATACTAATATATAATTACTTTGTCAGGTGGGATGGGAATGAATATAAAAGAAGTATTAAATTTATTTGAAAATAATTTAATTCATGAGAATATTCCAGATTCGATGTTAACTGAATTAATGAGCAATATAGGTAATGTAGATTCTGATATTCGTGAAAAGACTACAGAAACTATTTGTTTATTGATTTTAAATAATAAATTAACTGATATTCAAGTTGAGAAAATATTGTATAGAAGTTTAAAAAATTTAAATATAGATTTAGGGAATAACGATTCTGATAGTGTATTTTTAAGAAGCTTTAGCTCTTTAATACTTGCCTCTATAGTAGAAAATGATATAAAAAATAAACATTTTGAAAAAGGTATTTACAATAAAATTTTTAATGCAGCGATTTTTTATTATGAAAAAGAGCAAGATATTAGAGGTTATATACTTAATAAAGGGTGGGCACATAGCATTGCGCATGGATCAGACTTAATTTCTATTTGTATAGAATCTGACTTTTATTTAAATACGCATAACACTACGATTATGAATTTAATTAGTAATAATCTCTTCAAATTAACGAAGGATTCTCTACCATATATTGATAATGAAGATGAGAGACAAGTATTCATAATTGAATCTTTATTAGAAAAAGGGTTATCTGATATAGACCTAATTAACTGGATAAATGACATACAAGTTAAATTAAATCAAATAGATTCTGAAGGGGTAAAATATTATAGAATTCTAAAGAATATAACTGACATGTATGAAACTTTGTATTTTAGATTAAAGTTTAAAAATCAATGTAAAAAAACACAATTAACAATTGAATCGAAACTTGAAGAGCTTTTTCTTAAAACTTATTTTAAAGATATATAGTAGAAATAGGTTAATAAAAATATATGTAAAACCCTCTAGCACTCAGGCTAGAGGGTTATTTGTGTCTGAATTTATAAAAAAGAGGTAACTGTAAGTAAGAGTTAACCTCAAATGCATTCTGTAGATATGAACCACTATTTAAATGCAATTTCAGACTATTTTAAGATTAAAATCAATGTTGTTGGCGATAGACATGCTTGTTATACATCCCCCAATTTTTTTCTAAGTCAGCAATGGTGATTAATTTATATGGATTAAAAATCGTTTGCCCATTTTTATTGATGAAAAGTTCATCTTCAACCTGATAGGATGCATGGATTATAGATTTATTATTAGAGTAGACAATGATGTCACCTTTTTTGCTTGGTTCCGATGATTTAGTATAGCCTAATATATTAAGTGTATTTAAAAAAGAATCTTCTTTTATCCATTGGTCCAATATATCGAGGTCTTCAGTAATAGCATAAAGAACTGTTGAAAGACAATTGGAACCTTGATGAAGAGGAAATGTATTAACAATTGAATTGAGATAATCTGGTAATGTTACCTTTAGATGTAATGGCACTACATTATCTTGATATTCTTCAATTCGGTCATTAAAAAATTGAACTTTAAAGGGCTTACTAAGTTGATACCAACTATTTAAAGTAATGAGATTGGTTTTGAAAAAAAGTGGATTATTTACTCTACATTGTTCTTTTATTATATATTCTTGTATTTCACATTCTAATTGTTCAAACCATCCTTTTGTTGATTGGATAACATAGTTATAATCATTTAAGTTCCAAAATTCATATAGATTATTTGTCTTAATATCAAATGAACTAGATTCTTTGAAAGAATCTTTAGAAGTAATGGATGCGTGTTCATTTTTAAAAGGAATATTGTTTACAAAAAATAAGTCAAAATCAGTAAAATAATTTTGACTCCAAAATTCTAATGTTTGGTTTGAAGGATAAATTTTCATTATTATACCTCTAGATTTTTTTCTAAAATTTATTAAACTTCAACTGCTCAATTACGTGATCGTGGTTTTTATAGAGTACTAGGTCTGATCTGTTTTTGGTTGGTAAAATATTTTTTATCAGATTGACTTCGTTTATATTGTCCCAGAGGTCTTTTGCTATCGTGATGGCTTCGTCTTGCGGGATGTCTCGATATTTATAGAAATGTGAGTCTGGCTTCTGGAAGGCTTCTTCTTGCAAGAGTAAGAAGCGATTGATATACCATTTTTTCATATTTTCTATTGTTGAGTCTAGATATATTTTGTAGTCGATATAATCACTTACAAGTTCTTCTTCATGTGGGCTTACTTGGAATATGTTCACGCCTTCTATGATAAGGATGTCAGGACAATCTATGTTGTGATATTGATCTTTAAGTCGATCATAAGTGATATGAGAGTATGTGTAAGTTGGTATATTTCTTTCATTGTTTTTTATTTGTTTTAAGTGACTGATTAATGTTTTAGTATCATAACTTTCAGGGAAGCCTTTTTTAGAAAGTAAATCTTTATCAATCAATTCTTGTTTAGGCATAATATAACCATCTGTAGTGATAAGATCGACTTTCCAGTCTGTATTGTACTCTTGAAGTAGGTTTAAGAGCAGTCTTGATACTGTACTTTTTCCTACAGAAACACCACCTGAAATACCGATGATAAATGGTGTAGTATTATTTCTGTTCTGTAATTTGTTGTTTATATCCGATGAATAATCTTTATGGAATTTAACTTTGTTAGTTAAAAAGTTAATGAGTGGCAAATAAACTTCATTAATTTCAGAGTTTGTTAAGTAATCATTTAGACTGATGATTTCTTCTAAATTTAAATGACTCGTATCCATATCTAATTTAAAATTTGTATTTCGCCATTCTTCTTTTGTGAATTTCATAATGAGTTCCTTTGCTATAAGAGTTTATCAGTTTTTTACAGTACTCGTATAGGGTAACATAAAAGTTAATGAAAGTGCTTTATTAATTTTTAAATTTCTTTTCAAAAGCCTAAAAAAGCCCTCAGGATATATTCCTAAGGGCTTTTACTTAAAAACCTGACATTGCTATTCTGTTCTCTAATACTTGATTAACAAAATCTACTGTGGACTCTCGAGATATAGGGTTATGACCCATTTTTTTATTGTTATAGAGGATAAATTTAATGTTGGTACTATTGATATTATATTTATCTAGAAAACTACAGAATGGCGTGTAGTGTCTATTCATATCTGTCTTACATAATCTGTTCTGTATATAGTAAATCTTTGGTACGTACTTTTGAATTCTGAAAAGACTTGTAATAGATATTCTAACTGCAAATTGTTTTTTTATGTAGTCTCTTGAGTAATCAGGGAATATGTTTTTATATAGTTTCTCGACATTTGTTTTGTCATATCGATCAACATAACATTGTGGATTATTTACAACTGCAGTAGATTCTTTGTGTAAAGTAGCAAGATACATCGACATAAATCCACCTGCAGATGAACCACAATAGACGACTTTGTTATTCTCTATATTGAGTTGTTCTGTAATTGTTTTGGCAATCTCAGAATAGTCCCTTAGATAATGACGTTCTTTAGTACCTACACCCCAACCTAATCTTAATTGCGTATTATGAATCGTTCGATCGTCTATATACAAGCAATTTGCATTAAAGTCTTCATGCCATTTACTTCTCATAAAAACAGGTGGATTACTTTTAGCAGGGTCATATGCGCCATTTGAAAATACAACTAATTTATCGTTGTTTTCTTTAAGGTTTAATTTGATATAAAAATCTAAATCTTCTTTTATAATTTTTACAACTTGATTGTTATGTTTCCATAACGCTTTAGTATTAATATCTTCGTAATTTAATGTTTCCATAATGTGAAACACTCCCAATTGTTAATGTTAATTAAACGAGTTAATATAAATTTCAATATAACAAAGTAAAGTTGCATTTAACAATTATATAGTGGAAATTTACAAAAACTTAACAAAAAGGGAGTTTGAACATTAATGTCCAAACTCCCTTTTATTGGATTAAATATTGAATAATCTTTGGAAGAATCCTTTTTTCTTTGGTTCTTCTTCAGTTTGTTCATTATTTTCTAAATTAGTTACAACTTGAGAAGATGTAGTTTCTACTTTTTCTTCTTTAGTAGCATCAGTTGCAGCTTCTTTATTTACTGTATCTTGAGTAACTGGTGATTCTGCTTTATCTTCTTTAGGAACATCTTTATTAGTAATGTCCTTTTTAGTAATATCATTTGTAGTTTGATTTTTATCAGCAGTAACTTCTTTATTTTCTACTTTAACTTCTTCTTTTTCTACGTCTTTCTTGTCTGAAGTAGTTGTAGGCTCAGTTTTAACAGCTGATGCTTTATCTTCTGATTTAGCCACAGTTGGTTTCTCTTGTTCTTTAAGTTCAGTATTAGGTGTATCTTCGTTTAATTTAGTATCTTCTTTGCTATCAACAGTTTCTTTAGTAGCTTTATCTGCTGTTACTTCTTCAGCACTGTTAGCCTTTTCTGTTGTACTTGCTCCAACTTTAGTTTCTGTAGCTTGTGAAGTTTGTTCAGGAGCTTGTAAAGCTAACGTTTGTTCCAATTTTTGTTGTTGGATATGTACTTGTTGTAACATTTCTCCTAACATTTGTCTTTCTCTACGCATATGTTGAACTTCTAATCTTAATTCTTCGATTAAATGTTGTAGCTCAGGTGTTTGATTGGCTGGCTCGTCTTTAACTAGAACTTGTAAGAAGTCTTTTTCTTGTTCAAGCGTTTCGAAAGCTTGATCATAACTGTTAGTTTCTTTGACCTTTTCAGCTATTTCTTGGAATAGTTCAATATCTTCTTCTTGGAAGTCAGTTGCTTCTCTTCCACGGTATTCTGTCTTAGAAAGTTGATATCCTCTATCTTCTAAGTGCTGTACGATTTTTCTGACTTGCTTTTCACTAAGACCGACCTTAGCTGAGAATTCTTTAGTTAACATGGTATAAATCATCCTTTGTTTGACAGTAGTTTTATAGGTAGGGTTGTCTGTGGGCAGACAACCGTCACACTTCCCTTATTACATTACATGTAATTAAGATAAAGTTCAAGTATTTGTTGTATTAATTATAGAAAGTATTATATACAAATAAGAAATATGTCATTATTTATGAAATCTGAAAATTTGTGATTAGTTTCAGCTCCTTGTTAATGGTTAGGATTATTGTAACAAAATGAGCAGTATCATTTTTTGTGGTTATTAATTAAATTTTATAAATAAAGAGAGCTAATCCGAAAATGATGGATAAGCTCTCTTTATTTGAGAATGGGTATTTTTGTCCCAACCTCACTATTTTAATAATTTATAATAATTGCCCGATAAATACTGCGATGATAATGATTGGAAGAACAAATTTAACTAAGAAATACCAAACGTTGACGAATATTCTGCCTTTTTTAGTATCACTCATATTAAGTTCTTTCAAAATTGTCTCTTTATTAAATATATGACCGACAAAGATTGTAACACCTAATGCACCGATAGGCATTAATACGTTTGCGACTAGGTAATCCATATTATCAAAGAATGTTCCAACACCAAATGTGAAGTTTTGTAACACACCGTTTGATAATGCAGAAGGGATACCGAATACAAATACTAAGCTACCAATAATATATGACCATTTTTTTCTATTATCGTTATTATTTTTAGTAATGTTAGATATATTCAATTCTAATAATGAAATTGAAGATGTAATTGCTGCAAACAAGAATAATATTAAAAATAGCAGATAGAATAATTGTCCTATAAACATTTGATCAAATACTTGAGGAAGAACAATAAACAATAATCCTGGTCCTTGATTTGGTTCTAAACCGAAAGCAAATATTGCAGGGAATATTGCTAAACCTGCTGCTATAGATACTGCAATGTTCATCCATACAATGGCGCTAGCACTTTTTACGATATTGGTCTTGCGATTTAAATAAGAAGCGTAAGTCATCATTCCACATGTACCAAGTGATAAAGCGAAGAATGATTGTCCTAATGCGTATAGTATACCTTCAGAGCTTAAATCTGAAATTTTTGGTTGTAGGAAATATTGAATACCTTCAACTGCACCGTCTAATGTTACTGATCTAATAATAATGATGACAAAAGATATAAATAACAGTGGCATCATTATTTTTGATGCTTTTTCAATCCCTTTTTCGACACCTTTACTTACAATAACGACAGTAAAGAGTATAAAAGCGAATTGACTAGCTAACGAGTATAATGGGTTAGAGATGTAATCAGTAAAAATATTACCGTAATCATGGGATTGTGTTAATCCAAAGCTATCTAATAAGGTACGTATAATATATAGAATAATCCAACCACCAATAACACTATAGAATGAAAACAATACGAATACTGTTAAATTCCCGAGCCATCCTATTAAATTAAATGATGATTTCCCAGATACTTTTTTGAAGATATTGGTTGAATATGTTCTACCATAGCGTCCCAAAACAAACTCACTTAAAAGTAAAGGTAAGCCAACGAGCAGTGTAAATATAATAAATATTAATAAAAATGCGCCACCACCATAAGTACCAGCCATATATGGAAACTTCCAAACTGCACCTAGTCCAATTGCAGAACCAGCACTGGCTAAAATAAAGCCAATATTTGATGACCATTGCGATAAATTTTTCATTTTAATTCCTTCCCTTACTATATGAATACTTTAAAGCGGTAAAGCTTTTAAGTAAAAAAATAAAACTCATAGACATGAATTTTACACGATTATGGTGTCGAATGCAATATGAAAAATGAGGCTGAGACAATTAATTATCTCAGCCTCAAAATATTAAATTGACAGTAGGTGTCTTAATTAAAATTTGATAAATTAATTTATTGACCGATAGTACCGTTACTTTCGTCATTCCAAGCAAGTACGCTTTCTACAGGTAATCTACTTGAGTCATGAGGTGCTTTAACCCCTTTACCAATTGCGATTAAGTGTGCTGGAACATATCTTGAAGTATCAATGTTTAAAGCTTCTAGTACAGCTGTTTTATCGAATCCACCAATTGGATTTGTATCATAGCCATGGTCTGTAGCGATCAACATTAATTGCATTGAAGCTAAGTTAGCATCCATTAATCCTTGAGCATTAAAGTAACTTTCATCAGCACTACTAATTAAATTAGAAATAGTTTCAATGAAGTAATCTTTAGAGTTTTCATCCATATAACCAAGTTCAACATTTTTCTCATAAATGTCACTTACATATTCAGCGTGTTTCAAATCTGCAAGAACAAGAATAATTGCACTTGAAGAGTGTAATTGTCTTTGGTTGAATTGTACAAGGTGGTCTAATTTTTGTTTCGTTTCTTCAGAATCAATTACAACGAAGCGCCAAGGTTGAAGATTAATTGAAGATGGGGCTTTAGTTGCAAGTTCTATCATTTCTGTCATTTCTTCTCTAGGAATTTTAAAGTTTGGATCGAATTCTTTAACTGATTTTCTTTTATTTATAATTTCAGTTAATGAAAGTTTTGAGTGTGTCATTTTAGTTCTCCTTTTAGTATGATGTCATTATAATGCACTAATTATTAGGAAAAACAAAATAATTAGCTTACGGTTCAAAATTTATTTTGGAGGTTTTGAAAATGGAAACGAATACAGTATTGTCGCGTTTACAAATAACTAAACCAATATTTTTAGCAGGAATGGCTGGTGGAGTGACGACACCTAATTTAGTTGCTGCTGTTAGCAATGAAGGAGGGCTTGGACAAATTGGTGCAGGCTATATGACACCAGAAACACTTGCCAAAGATATTGATCAAATTAGGGAAATGACACAAAATCCATTTGGTGTAAATTTATTCGTGCCAGAATTTCCTGAAATAAATCAAGAAAAAATAGATAATATGAATAATCTATTGAAACCTATAGCAGAAAAATTAAACTACGAACGAGTGAATGAAGTTTCAATAGAGGATAATTTTGATGAAATGATAGACATAATTATTGAGAAAAATGTAGAAATTGTTAGTTTTACTTTTGGGAAACCTTCACAACATCTTGTTCAAAAATTACATCAGCATCATATAATCGTGATAGGTACAGGAACCAACTTTGAAGAAGTAAAAGCTCTAGAAGATATAGGTGTAGACGCAATAGTATTACAAGGAAGTGAAGCGGGTGGTCATAGAGGTTCGTTTAAACAAGAACTCCCTTATGTCCGATTAACGTTGGAAGAATTATTCAATCAAACTTACAACAAAGTGAATTTGCCGCTAGTAGTAGCAGGAGGAATTACAACACCTGAGCAGGCTAAATATTATATTGAAAAAGGTGCGGCAGCCGTACAACTTGGAACAGCATTCTTAACTACTAAAGAAAGTGGTGCGCCAAATATTCATAAAGAAAGTATTTTAAAAGCAAAGTCTGAAGAAATAACTTTGACGAATACCTTTAGTGGTCGTTATGCAAATGGTATAAACAATACTTATATAAAGTATATGGAACAATTTAAAGAAAGCATCTGCTCATATCCAATTCAAAATAAATTAACACAACCAATGAGAGGGCAGTCTAAAAAATTAGAAAATCCAGACTATATGAATCTTTGGTGTGGCACGCATCCAGAAGGCGCAAAAGATGAAACAGTAGCTGAGTTAATGAAGAGATATTATATAGAATAAGGTTATATCTTAAATGTCCTAAAAATTTAATAAGAGCAGAAATTCATTTTAATAATGAATTTCTGCTCTTATTTTTTATGAAAATCATTTATGTCCCAGAATTTTTTCGTTGTATGGTGTTGATTTTGGGTATGTCTTCGATTAACTGTCGACTTAATCTACAACTTGACCAAACTCTTAGATTAACAGTCGGCTTAATCTACAACTTGGCTAAACTCTTAGATTAACTCCCTAATTAATCTACAACTTATTTCATTCTTTCAAAAATTCTAATTTATGTCCTAGGACTCTTGTTTAATTATTATAATTCCATTGAATCCAATAGTTCATATACAAATTCTCTATCATTTTCATTTCCATGAATATATTTATTTATATAACATGAACGAATACTTGGTGAGATTACATCTTTTTGAAGTGGTAAGTATTGTTTAATGTATAAGTCTATCGGTGTTGGTGGTAATGATTTTTGTGGATTTGGTTGTATATAGGGTATATCTTGTTGAATTTCATAACCATGTCTATTAAAGAAATTATTTCTTAAAATGGCAAGATCTTTTTTACTTTGATCATCGTATGAATCTGCTCCAAATGATTCTAACATAATCATGTTAGCGTCTCTTCCATGAACGTTCTGAGCATGTTTATGTAGTGCTTCTTCAGTTTTTTCTAGAGTTTGTGCACCGACACGTTGATTACGGTATTCAGGGTGTGTCATTAAATAAATGATAAAAGCTGAGTTGGTAGTAGGTTCATAGTGTCCTGTAGATAAACTAACAACTGTATCATCAATTAAACCAACTAAAAATATATAATGCTTTTTTATATAGTCAGATGTTAATGAGTGAATAAAGACGTGACGATCTTCTCTTACTTCAGCTTTGAAAATATCTTCGTACATTTCTAAAGACTTTTTAAATAATGGATCATCGATAGATGTTACAACTTCAAAATTCATAGTTATGAACCCCTCAAATCAATATTTTCTAATATTATAACATAAGATATTAATAGAGGTAGAATTCAACTGTGATGATAATAAAAAATAAACATACTAAGATTAGCTATGAAGAAATCTATGACGATAGATTTTTTCATAGCTATTTTTTATAGTTATAGAGAGAGGTAGACTGTGCGG
>NZ_JAJNIS010000014.1:0-53451 GCF_022386375.1 Mammaliicoccus sp. K-M42
AAAAACCAAGCATATATATTTTGTTAATACCATAGAAAAACCAATGGTTGATTACATCTAAAGATATTACACAAAATTATGGACTTGACTCGACTAGCAACATATAGCGTCTGAATATTGCAAGACAGGCCCAACATGATAAATAGAGCCCGTGAATTTATCAAGACGGGTCCAACATGATAAATAGAGCCCTTGAACTTATCAAGACGGGCCAAACATGATAAATAGAACGCCCGAACTTATCAAGACAGGCCCAACATGATAAATAGAGCCCGTGAATTTATCAAGACAGGCCCAACATGATAAATAGAACGCCCGAACTTATCAAGTCAATGCGAACTTGATAAATTCGGGCGTTATTCTCAATATAATATTAAGTTGTCATATAGTCGCCACCGTTAACGTGGATGACTTGTCCTGTAACATAAGTGGAATCTTGTGATGCTAAATAAACATATGCCGGGGCATTCTCACTTGGTTGTCCTCGTCTACCAAGTGGCGTATCAGAACCAGCGTTTTCTACTTTGTCTTTATCAAATGTTGCTGGTATTAAAGGTGTGTATATTGGTCCAGGTGCTACTGCATTAACGCGAATACCTTTCTCTGCTAATGATGAAGCAAGTGAACGTGTAAATGATACAATCGCGCCTTTAGTAGCAGAATAATCTATTAAATGTGCTGAACCGCGATACGCAGTAACACTTGTTGTATTAATAATCGTATCTCCTTTATTTAAATGAGGTAGTGCAGCTTGAGATAAATAGAACATTCCGAAAAAGTTCGTTTCAAACGTTTCTTGTAATTGATCTTTCGTAATATCTTCAAAATGATCTTGTGGATATTGAATACCACCATTATTAACTAATATATTCAGTTGACCGAAATCTTCAATAACTTGGTCAACAAGTTCATTGGCATGTTTGTCTTTTTTTAAATCGTGTTTATATGCTTTTGCTTTAACTCCGATTTCTTCAAGTCTTGCTAAAGCATATTTGGCATCTTTATCTTCGTCATAATAAGCAATTGCAACATTTGCACCTTCTTTAGCAAACAGAATTGCAGTTGCTTCACCAATTCCAGAATCTCCACCTGTAATAAGTGCGACTTTGCCTTTTAATTTACCAGCAGCCTTATAATCTTCATCTTCAATAATAGGCTTTGGCTCCATTTCATGTTCTATACCAGGCTGTATGTCTTGGGTATAACCTTGTATTTCTTCATGCTTTTTGTCGAATTTGTCCTTCATAAAAGTTACGCTCCTTCATTTGAAATCATATTAATAAATACCCAAATAAAGGAAAATGAAACAAATTACACTGCGTAAAAATTATTGAAATGTGCTTAAAATTGCATAAGTACTATCGATATGTGGCGTAGATAATTGATGCTTTTGACTAAGTTGATAAATATAACCTTGAATATATTGAGTCTCTAAAGGTCGGTTATTTATCATGTCATAATACATGCTTGTTCCCATGTCATCTGGATAACCATCATATATCTTCATAATGCTATTTTCTAAATCATCATTAAAATATACACCTTCAGCTTCAGCAACACGTTTGCCTTCTACTAACAAGTTGTAACACAGAGTTTTGACTTCAATAGCATTCAATACTTTTGCTGGTTGTCTCGTTAATGCCGTTACTGTATTAATACCTAAATTAACGATCAATTTGTACCAAACCTGTTCGGCATAGTCTTCAAGACACTCAATATTAAGTAAACTTTGTTGAGTAAATTGTTGTAAATCAAGCGTGTAATCATTAATAGGAAGTTTTAAAGTCCAATCTCTAAAATGTGTAACATGATGACCATCTTTTTGACCACTTATATAAACAACTGCTTGATATTTATTAGGATGATCAATTTTTTCTAGCTGTCCATAACCATTTTGAGTTAAAATAATAACGCTATTTGAATGTATGACATTGTTAAGGTAAGGGATGATTGAATCAAGTTGGGTCGTCTTGACAGCAATAAATAAGACATCTACTGTTTCATTTGCTTCTTGTAGCGAATGAACCGTTAGCTCATGTTGTTCATTTTGGTTATATTCTTGAAATTGGACGGTTGAATGAGACCTCCCAAACAGTGAAACTATATGACCAGATTGATTTAATGCGTATGCGATAGCAGTACCAACTGCACCAGGACCGATTATTCCAAACTTTTTCATTTATTATTTTCCTTTCAATGTTAATATATACATAATAACAAAAATGAGAAGGTGGTACGGGATGAAAACAATTAATCAATTGTTGGCCATGAAGGAACAAAAAGAAAAAATATCCATGATTACAGCGTATGATTATCCAAGTGCTAAACAGGCAGAACAAGCTGAAATAGACACAATACTTGTAGGCGACTCATTAGGAATGGTTGTTTTAGGATATGACAGTACAGTAGAAGTAACGATGGAAGATATGATTCATCATACTAAAGCAGTTAGAAGAGGCGCACCAGAAACTTATATCATTGTTGATGTGCCATTTGGTGCAGTAGGTATTGATCATTCAACTGATATGAAAAATGCCGTACGATTATATAAAGATACGAAAGCAAATGCAGTCAAAATTGAAGGACCACATGTGACATTAGTTGAAGGATGTACTCAAATCGGAGTACCAGTCGTTTCACACTTAGGATTAACACCTCAAAGTGTAGGTATTATGGGATATAAATTACAGGCTGGTTCAAGAGCAGAAGCAGAACAATTGATAGCAGATGCGAAAGCTGTAGAACAAGCTGGTGCGGTGATGCTCGTTTTAGAAGCTATTCCTAGCGATTTAGCAGAAGTCATTAGTGAACAATTAACAATTCCAGTAATTGGTATCGGTGCAGGTAAAGGAACAGACGGACAAGTATTGGTATATCATGATTTATTGAATTATGGCTCAGAACATATCGCGAAATTTGTTAAACAATATGGTGACTTTTCAAATGGTGTAGAAGCATTAAAATTATACAATCAAGAAGTGAAAAGTGGCGCATTCCCTTCAGAAGCGCACACATATAAGAAGAAAGTGATGGGAGAGACAGGTAAGTGACACAAGAAGTAACGTTTATTAAAGACATGGTAGGTATTACATCAAAATATATAACACAAGGTAAAACAATTGGATTAGTTCCAACAATGGGTGCGTTACATGATGGACATTTAAAAATGATGAAACAATCAATAGAAGAAAACGATGTAACAGTAGTAAGTATTTTTGTGAATCCATTACAATTTGGTCCTAACGAAGATTTTGATGACTATCCAAGACCATTTGAATCAGATTTAGAAAAGTTAAAACAAATCGGTGTAGACTATGTATTTCATCCTACAGTAGAACAAATGTATCCTGGTAAATTAAGTATGACGATAACAGTAGGTCACTTAGCACAAGTATTAGAAGGCAAAAAACGACCAGGACACTTCGATGGTGTTGTAACGGTCGTTAATAAACTTTTCAATATTATACAACCAACCAATGCATATTTTGGAAAAAAAGATGCACAACAACTAGCAATAATTGAGAAAATGGTAGAAGACTTTAATCATACAGTTAATATCGTGCCAATAGAAATCGTTAGAGAAGAAGACGGATTAGCCAAAAGCTCTAGAAATATTTATTTAACAGAAGTAGAAAGAAGAGAAGCGGTACACCTGTCTAAAAGCTTACAATTAGCAAAACAATTATATGACCAAGGTGAAAGAAAAAGTAATATCTTAATAGAAGAAATTACACAATACCTAGAGAAAAACGTAAGCGGTGAAATCGTAGAAGTAGCGATATATAGTTATCCAGAATTAGAAGAACAACACACAATAAAAGGACAAATATTTATATCACTAGCCGTTAAATTTAGCCAAGCAAGACTTATCGATAACATTATTATTTAAGTTGTAGAGAATAGCACTCCCCGAACGTCGGATATATATAATCCAACGTTCGGGGAGTTTTTATATGTAGGGTAGATTAAGAAATGAGATATATTCTGTTGAGGTTACCTCAATTTTTGAAAAAATGAGTTAAGTTGTAGATTAATTCGGTAGTTAATCGAAGAGATTGGGTAAGTTGTAGATTAATTCGGTAGTTAATCTAAGAGATTGGCTAAGTTGTAGATTAAGTCGGTAGTTAATCGAAGAAATCGACTAAGTTGTAGATTAATTCGGGAGTTAATCGAAGAGATTGACTAAGTTGTAGATTAATTCGGGAGTTAATCGAAGAGATTGACTAAGTTGTAGATTAATTCGGGAGTTAATCGAAGAGTTCCATCAAGACATAGATTAACTCCATCATTAATCTAAGACAACATCCAATTTTATATTCCCAAATTAAAATACCCTCTTAAAATGAATGTCACATTTTAAGAGGGCTCTTTATTTCAATTCTAATATACAATTTCTATCTCATTTTCGCTACAAAATTGTTGTATTTCTTGAGGAGGGTTTTTGTCTGTGATGATTTTGTCTATATCTACCAAGTTACTATATGTTAATAAAGTTGATTGGCCCATTTTACTATAATCTGCTAGTACATATGTTTCTCTAGCTTTTTTTGTAATATGTTGTTTGATTAGATTTTCTTCCATTTCAGAATTGGACAGTCCGTTCTGTATGTTGACGCCTGTAGCTGCCATAAAGCATTTTGTTATATTGAACTTTGTTAACAATAAATTAGAGTCAATTCCTATAAAAGATCTTGTACGTGGTTTGTACTTTTCTCCTATTATAAATAGAGTGACATTTTTAAATTGAGAGGCTTTATTCATAATGTCCAAGCTATTTGTAATAATTGTGAATGATAGATTTTTATCGACGTATTCTAATATATGGATTGTTGTCGTACCGGTATCTATATAGATGATATCGTTCGCTTCAATTTGTTGTGCGGCTATTTTTCCAATATATTTTTTAGCTTGATAATTTTCGACGTTTCTTTCTTGGTAGTCGACTGCTTTATATTGGTCTTCAATGACTTCAATGCCACCATAAACCTTTTTTACGATATTCATCTCTGCTAATAGATTTACATCTCGCCTTATTGTGTTTACAGACACATTGAAAATTTCCTTCAATTCATCTATTGAAGCTGTTTTGTTCTTTTTTATGAAAGATTCGATTTCATAAATGCGTTTAGATTTCATTAGTGATTCCCCCATTTCTTACAATATACCCAAAAATTATAGATTTAACAACTATAAAAATTATAAGTTACTCAAAAGTTGACATATTATTCAGTATATTATAATATTGTCTCAATAAGTAACCAATAGTTAATCAATATATGCTCAAATTTTTTAAATGTTGATGTAAGCGGTTACTTTAAAAATAATAACTGGAGGATTTTAAAATGGCAGAAATCTTAAAGAATTATATTAATGGTGAATGGAAAGCGTCAAAAAGTAAGGAAACAATAGATGTTATAAATCCAGCTACAAAAGAAATTATTGCTAAAGTTCCGGTTTCAACTAGAGAAGAATTAGATGAAGCAGCTCAACTTGCACAAGAAGCTTTTCAAGAATGGAAAGAAGTAGCTGTACCTAAACGTGCGAGATTATTATTTAAACTTCAACAATTATTATTAGACAATAAAGATGAATTAGCTGAAATTATTACGAAAGAAAATGGTAAGAATACGAATGAAGCGTTAGGCGAAGTACAAAGAGGAATTGAAAATGTTGAATTCGCTTCAGGTACGCCTTCGTTGATGATGGGTGATTCATTATCAAGTATTGCAACAAATATAGAAGGTACAAGTTATAAATATCCAGTAGGTGTTGTAGGTGGTATCACACCATTTAACTTCCCAATGATGGTGCCATGTTGGATGTTCCCAATGGCTATTTCAGTAGGTAATACTTTTATCATTAAACCATCTGAAAAGACACCATTATTAGTAAATAAACTTGCAGAGTTAGTTGAAGAAGCAGGTTTCCCTAAAGGTGTATTCAATGTTGTACACGGAGCACACGATGTAGTAAATGGAATTTGTGAAAATGAACATATTAAAGCTGTTTCATTTGTAGGTTCTAAACCAGTCGGCGAATATGTTTACAAAAAAGCTACTGAAAACTTAAAACGTGCACAATGTTTAACAGGTGCTAAAAACCATACGATCATTTTAAATGATGCAAACATTGATGGAGCTGTTAAAGATGTAATCGGTGCAGCATTTGGTTCTGCAGGTGAACGTTGTATGGCAGCAGCAGTCGTAGCTGTACAAGAAGGCGTTTATGATGAATTTAAAGAAAAGCTTGTACAAGCATCTAAAGATATCGTAATCGGTAACGGTTTAGAAGATAACGTATTTTTAGGGCCAGTTATTAGAGAAGAGAATGTAGAGCGTACATTAAATTATGTAGATCAAGGTGTAGCTGAAGGTGCAAAACTTGTACTAGATGGTAGAGAAGATAATAACAAAGAGGGTTACTTTGTTAAACCGACAATTTTTGAAGATGTTACAACTGATATGAAATTGTGGCAAGATGAAATATTTGCACCAGTTTTATCTATTGTAAAAGTTAAAGATTTAAAAGAAGGAATTAAATTAGCGAATCAATCAGAATTTGCAAATGGTGCGTGTTTATTTACAGATAGTGCATCATCAATTAGATACTTCAGAGAAAATATCGATGCAGGTATGTTAGGTATTAACTTAGGTGTACCAGCACCAATGGCGATTTTCCCATTCTCAGGTTGGAAATCTTCATTCTATGGTTCATTACACGCTAACGGTAAAGATAGCATTGAATTCTATACACACCGTAAAGTCGTAACTGCTCGTCATGGTAATCCACAATTTTAAGGAGTGAATATAGAGATGGCTCGATTATTAAATAAACCTGTACATCATCCATTAAGTGATGATGTACAAGTGATACATGATTTACAACCAAATGACATTCATTTAGATTATATAGGATTTAAAGTTCTAGACATTAAATCACAAGGACTTTATGAGGAATCTACAGGTGATTTTGAACTTTGTATTGTAGCTTTAACAGGAAATATTGATGTCTCAGATGGAGATGACACTTATTCAGATTTAGGAACAAGAGATTCTGTATTTGAAAAAATCCCGACTGATAGCATTTATATTTCTAAAAATCATAATGTAAAAATAAAGGCTAATAAAGATTCTAGAGTTGTATTTTGTTATTCACCAGCAGATGAAGAAAGAGCAACACAACTTGTTCCAGCATCAGAAAATTCAGTAGAAGATAGAGGTAAGTATTCAAACAAAAGACATGTACACAATATACTGCCTGATACACATACTGCTAGTGAAAAGTTGCTAGTCGTAGAAGTGTATACAGATCAAGGTAATTGGTCTAGTTATCCACCTCATAAACATGATGTAGACAATTTACCGAATGAATCTTTGCTTGAAGAGACTTACTATCATGAAATGAATCCTAATAAAGGATTTGTCTTTCAACGTGTATTCACAGATGATCTTTCATTAGATGAAACGATGACAGTAGAGCATGGAGATGTTGTAGTTGTACCTGAAGGCTATCATCCAGTAGCCGTTCCAGATGGTTATAATGGATATTATTTAAATGTTATGGCAGGGCCAAAGAAAGTTTGGAAATTCTATAATCAACCAGATCACGAATGGATTATTGATAGAGAATAAGGAGTGCACAAAAATGACAAAGAAAAAACAAATAATAGCAATTGGTCGTGCTGCTATCGATTTAAATGCTAATGAAATTAATAGACCTATGGAAGAGACATCTACTTTTACTAAATATGTAGGTGGTTCACCAGCAAATATAATGATTGGTACTGCTAAATTGGGATTGGACGTTGGCATGATTGCTAACGTTTCAGATGATCAACATGGCAGATTTATTACGAATTATTTTGAAAAAGTAGGCGTAGATACATCACAAATTCATGTAGATGAAAATGGTCATAAAATAGGTCTTACTTTTACAGAAATTAAAAGTCCTAAAGAATCAAGCATATTAATGTATAGAGAAGAAGTAGCAGATTTATATCTAGCGCCTGAACATGTAGATGAATCATATATCAAAAATTCAGAATATTTACTTATTTCGGGCACAGCGTTAGCTAAATCTCCTTCAAGAGAAGCGGTATTAAAAGCACTACAATTAGCAAAAAAGCATAATGTAAAAGTGATTTTTGAACTAGATTATCGACCATATAGTTGGGCTAGTGAAGAAGAAACTTCTATTTATAGTGAATTAGTAGCAAAACAAGCTGATGTAGTAATAGGTACGAGAGATGAGTTTGACATGGTAGAACGTTACAAACCGTTAACTGATAAAGAGATAAGCGAATTACTATTTGAAGCTACACCGAATTTAGTTGTCATTAAACATGGCGTGCAAGGTTCAAATGCCTTTGATAAAGATGGAAACACATATGAGGGTAAAGCATTTAAAGCAAATGTTGTGAAGACTTTTGGAGCAGGTGATTCGTACGCAGCTGCCTTTATTTATGCACTTGTACAAGGTAAATCGGTTGAAGAAGCATTGAAATATGGAGCGGCATCAGCTGCCATAGTTGTTAGTAGTCATAGTTCATCAGAAGCAATGCCTACTGTAGAAAAGATAGAAAACTTAATTAAAGAACAATCTTAAGGTGGTATTAAACATGGTCAATACAGTGAAATTAACAACTGGAGAAGCAATCGTTAAATTTTTAACTAAGCAATATATTTCCATTGATGGCGAAGAAACTAAGTTTGTTGAAGGTGTTATGAACATTTTCGGCCATGGAAACGTACTTGGTATTGGTGAAGGCTTATCAAATTATCAAGATGACTTGAAAATTATTCAAGGAAAAAATGAACAAGGTATGGCACACACTGCAATTGGTTTTAGTAAGCAAAGTTTAAGAAAGAAAATATTCGCAGTAACTACTTCAGTAGGACCCGGTTCAGCAAACTTAGTAACAGCTGCTGGAACTGCTGCTGCAAACCATATACCAGTATTATTTTTACCGGGTGATACATTTGCAACACGTCAACCGGACCCAGTATTACAACAAATCGAGAATCCACAAAGCATTGGCATCACGACTAATGATGCATTAAAACCAGTATCTAGATATTTTGATCGAATTACGAGACCTGAGCAAATAATGTCGGCGCTTATACGTGCATTTGAAGTGATGACAAATCCACAAACTGCTGGACCTGTAACGATAGCGTTAAGTCAAGATGTTCAAGGAGAAGCATTTGATTTTCCTGAATCGTTCTTTGAAAAGCGAGTACATTACGTTGATAGATTAGAGCCTTCAGAACGTGCAATTAAAGCTGCTATTGAAACATTGAAACAAGCTAAGCAACCTCTGTTAATTGTTGGAGGAGGCGCTAAATATTCTGAAGCTCAAGAAATCATTAAAAAGCTAATGGACGAAACAAATATCCCTATGGCGGAAACGCAAGCTGGTAAATCAACAATTGAAGCATCTCATCCATTAAATCTTGGCGGATTAGGCGTAACAGGAAATTTAGCAGCTAACGTTTATGCAAAAGATGCAGATGTGATCATAGGTATTGGTACAAGATACTCAGACTTTACAACGAGTTCTAAGACAGTCATCAATTTTGATAAAGCTAAAGTTATCAATATTAATGTTAACAGAGTAGATGCATATAAATTAGATGCTGTGCAAGTTGTCGGCGATGCTAAAGTATCCGTTAAACAAATAGCAGATAATCTAGAAGGTCATCAATTTAATACGCTTGAAGTTGTTAAACGTGTAAAACAGCAATGGGACGAAGAAAGAACAAGATTATCTCAAATTGATATTCATAAAGATAACTTTGAAGCAGAAATTGCAGGTCATTTTGATCCAAAAAAATTGAATCAGTATACAACTTCACTTAATACAAAATTACCTCAAACGAACGCTTTAATCAAAGTGAATGAAACAATAGATAAAGATGCAATAATTGTTGCAGCTGCTGGTTCATTGCCAGGAGATTTAGAACGATTATGGGATACGGATGTATTCAATACTTACAACATGGAATATGGTTATTCAACAATGGGATACGAAATCGGAGCAGCTGTTGGCGCTAAAATTGCCAATCCTGATCGAGAAGTCTATGCATTAGTTGGAGATGGTAGTTTCCTAATGTTACACACTGAATTAGTAACGGCATTGCAATATAACTACAAAATTAACATCGTTCTTTTTGATAATAGTGGTTTTGGTTGTATTAATAATTTACAGATGGGTAATGGAAGCGCTAGTTTCTGTACAGAGTTTAATGATTATAACGGTAATGTGATGAATATTGATTATAAGAAAATAGCTGAAGGTTATGGAGCTGTTTCATATAGTGTAAACAATCTTGAATCACTTGAAGCAGCGATTAGACAAGCTAAACAAGAAACTAAATCTACATTAATAGAAATTAAAACATTACCTAAAACAATGACAGATGGATACGAATCATTTTGGAATGTAGGCGTATCAGAACATAGTGATAAGCCATCTATTCAAGAAGCATTTAAAGAAAAGACATTATCAATGAAGACTGCAAAACATTACTAAATTGGAGGAAAGAACGATGACAAAAATAAAAATCGGTCAAGTTGGATTAGGAAGACTTGGTCAAGTGCATGCTGAGAATATTGTAAATCACGTTAAAGATGCAGAGTTATACGCTGTAGCAAGTGTTGTTGAACAAGAGTTAGCATATGCAAGAGATACATTAGGCGTAGAAAATTGTTACACATCTTATACAGAAATGATTGAAAATGACGCGTTGGATGCAGTTGTTATCGTTTCACCTAGTGGATTTCATGCTGTTCAAATCACACAAGCTTTAGATAAAGGTTTGCATGTGTTCTCTGAAAAACCAATTGGACTTGAACTAGAAAACATTAAACAAGTTGTTGGAAAAATAGATAACAATAAAGATAAAGTATTCCAATTAGGATTTATGCGTAGATTTGATGATTCATATCAATTTGCGAAAGATGCAGTCGATAATGGTGATTTAGGAAAAATTACAGCTATGCGTTGCTACGGAATTGACCCAAGTGCTGGGTTGGATAGTTTTATCCAATTCGCTAAGAACAGTGCAAGTGGCGGAATATTTTTAGATATGTCGATTCATGATATTGATCTCGTTCGCTGGTTTACAGGTTCAGAATTTAAGACGGTATATTCCCTAGGAAATAATATAGCAGCACCTGAACTTTCAGAATGTGAAGAACTTGAAACCGGTGCATGTTTAGCGGAGTTAGAAGACGGTACAATTGCTTATTTATTAGCAGGAAGAAACGCACAACATGGTTATCATGTTGAAACAGAAATCATTGGTACTGAAGGTATGATCAGAATTGGTAATGCACCAGAGAAGAACTTAGTCACTGTATATGACAAGAACGGTGTCGTAAGGCCAACTTCAGGTCATTTTCCAGAACGCTTTAAATTCGCATTTATTAACGAATTAAATGCTTTTGTAGAATCTATTAAAAAGAAAGAACCTTCTTCAATTACTGGAACAGATGGTTTGAAAAGTACTGAAGTAGCAATAGCAATGCAAGAATCTTTCGAAAAGAAGAATATCATTACTTTATGAGGTGAGTTAAATGACTAAAGATATACGTTTTGCATGTGCACCGATTGCATGGACAAATGATGACATGCCCGAATTAGGTTATGAGAATTCTTTTGAACAATGCATTAGTGAAATGGCACTTTCAGGATATGAAGGAACTGAAATTGGTAATAAATATCCGAAAGATCCAGAAGTATTAAAATCTTTTTTAGAACCTAGAGGATTATCAGTAGCAAGTGCTTGGCTCAGTTTATATTTAACGTCAGAGCCTTTTGAAGTAACTGAAGCTGCATTTATTAAACATAGAGATTTCTTGAGTGCTTTAGGTGCTAAAGTAATCGTTGTTTCTGAACAAGGTAACAGCATTCAAGGAGATTTAACGAAAGCACTATTTAAAGAAAAACCTGTATTCACTGAAAAAGAATGGCAATTATTAGTGGATGGATTAGAGAAATTAGGAAAGTTAGCTCACGAGAAAGATATGGAAATTGTATACCATCATCATATGGGTACAGGTGTACAAACAACTCATGAAATAGATGAATTAATGAAAAAAACAAGTAAAGATAACGTTTCTCTCTTATATGATACAGGACATCTTGTACTATCTGGAGAAGATCCAATAGATATATTCAATAGGCATAAAGATAGAATAAAGCATATACATTTTAAAGATGTTAGACAAAAGGTTAAAGAAGTTGTAGATAAAGACTGTAAATGCTTCTTAGATGGTGTGAAAGATGGCATGTTTACAGTGCCAGGTGATGGCGTAATAGACTTCAAACCGATATTAGATTTAATTTATCAATCAGATTATAAAGGATGGATTGTAGTAGAAGCTGAACAAGATCCAGCAGTTGCCAACCCGTTTATTTATGCTAAAAAAGCAAAAGAATATATTGAACAATATCAATAAAAATAATCATGAAATTGAGAGTGATTTAAACACCTAAGGGGAGAGGGTTATCATGAGTTTATTTGCAGCATTTTCATTTGTATTAGTCGTATTTGCAGTAGGGGTATATGCATTTTTAAGAAGTAGAAAAATAGACACTCAAAATTCTGAAGGTTATTTCATGGGTGGTAGAAGTTTAACTGGATTTACTATCGCTTCAACCATCATTATGACAAACCTTTCTACAGAACAAATAGTAGGTCAAAATGGTCAAAGTTTCATGGCTGGAATGGAAGTAATGGCGTGGGAAGTAACTGCTGCTATTGCAATTGTCATATTGGCACTCGTATTCTTGCCTAGATACTTTAGATATGGTGTAGATACGATATCTGATTTCATTGAAATGAGATTTGATACATTTACGAAACGACTCGTATCATTACTTTTCATATTTACATATGTTGTGTCTTTCTTGCCAGTTGTACTTTATTCAGGTGCACTCGTATTTAATAAAATTTTCAATATAAGTGATATGTTAGAAATTAGTGATATGACAGCTGTGATTCTTATATCAACAGTGATAGGTATAGTGGGTATTATTTACTTGTTTATTGGTGGATTATCATTAAGTGCACACAGTGATTCTATATATGGAATTGGTTTGATTATTGGAGGTCTTGCCATCCCAATTCTTGGTTTAATCATGTTTGGTGATGGAAGTTTCTTAAAAGGTTTCGACAAAGTTATACAGAATACACCAGAGAAATTAAACTCAATAGGTGCAATTGATTCTGATATCGTACCTTGGCCAACATTATTCTTCGGTATGTTCTTTAACAACTTATTCTTCTGGTGTACAAACCAGATGATTGTACAAAAAGCGCTAGCTGGTAAGAATTTAAAAGAAGCTCAAAAAGGTGCAATGTTTGTCGGTGTATTTAAAATATTTGGTGCATTATTCTTAGTGTTCCCAGGTGTTCTAGCATTTAATATGTTAGGTGACAAAGTTTCGAATCCTGATAATGCATATCCAATGTTAGTTAATGAAGTCTTACCTGGATGGGCTTATGGATTATTCGGTGCTGTTATATTTGGTGCCATACTAAGTTCATTTGTTGGATCGTTAAATAGTACAGCAACATTGTTCTCGTTAGACTTTTACAAATCAATTATGAACAAAGAAGCAAGCAACAAACAAGTTTCTAGAGTTGGGAGATTAGTAACAGTAGTTGTCGGTGTGATTGTAGTTATCATTGCACCAATGATTTCATTGTTCCCACAAGGTTTATACGCAGTGGTACAAGAGTTTAATGGTGTGTATAATATGCCACTTTTAGTACTCGTACTTGTTGGATTCTTTGTTAAACGTACATCACAACTTGGTGGTAAAGTGATGTTTATTTTACACATTGTATTGTATGCGCTTTCAAAAGTAGTGTTAACAGAAATTCATTATTTATATGTATTAAGTGTATTATTCTTCATCGATTTACTAGTAGTCATGTTATTCAATAAATGGAAACCATCTGATGAGTTTGATTTCAGTGTTAATTACGCAAAAGTAGATATAACGCCTTGGAAACATAGATATCTAGTAGGCGGTATTATCATATTTGTAGTGATAGGCACTTACATTTTATTCTCACCACTTGGATTAGCATAGGAGGAAAAGTTTATGACACTTACATTTGGCGTAATTGGTGCAGGACGTATTGGCCAATTACATATCAATTATTTAAGAACGCATAAAGACGTTAGAATTAAATGGATTTCAGATATATATTGCGACAAAATGGTGGATTGGATTAAAAAAGCAGGTATAGAAAATAAAACGAAAAACCATATGGATATTATTAATGATCCAGAAGTAGATGTTATTGTCATATGTTCTCCAACAGATACACATGTAGATATCATTAAAGCAGCATGTGCTAAAGGTAAACACATATTCTGTGAGAAACCAATTAGTTTATCTATAGATGAAGCTAAAGAAGCACTAGAAGCGGTTCAGCAATCTAATGTTAAATTACAAATGGGTTTCAATAGAAGATTTGATAAAAACTTCAAAGAACTTCAAACAATTTTAAATAAAGGTGAGCTTGGAAATATCCAAACGTTACGTATTACTTCGAGAGACCCTGAGCCACCACCGATAGAATATATTAAACGTTCTGGCGGATTATTTATGGATATGATGATTCATGACTTTGATATGGCGAGATATTTAATGCAGTCTGAAATAACTGAAGTTTATGCGACAGGTGGAGCACTCGTCAATCCGGAAATAGCTAAATATGACGATATCGATACAGCGCTCGTTACACTTAAATTTGAAAATGGTTCAATGGCTGTAATTGAAAACTGTAGAAGAAGTGTATATGGATACGATCAACGTGTAGAAGTATTAGGTGATAACGGTGCAATAGATATAGGTAATGAGCAAACTACAACTTTAAATTATCACCGTGCAGATGGTATATCTAAAAATAATCCACCGTACTTCTTCTTAGAAAGATATAGTGAAGCTTACAAAATAGAAATCGATGGATTTATAGAAGCTATCTTAAATGATACAGATGTATTATGTTCAATAGAAGATGGTTATAAAGCACAAGAAATCGCAATGAAATGTAAAGAATCATTATTAGCAAATGCACCTCAATCATTATTAACCGGTCAATCAAAAACATTATAACCATAAGGAAGGTGGAACGTTAAATAATGAATACATTTATACGAAAAGCTAAAGAATCACATTATGCCATTCCTCAAATTAATGTTAATGGGTTAATATGGATAGAATGTATTTTAAAAGCTGCAGAGAAAACACGTTCCCCAATTATTTTAGGAACGACAGATAAAGTTATTGAGTTTCTTGGTGGATATGATTTTATATGTAAGACAATTAACCACAAAATAGAGTCAATGGATATAACAGTACCGGTTATTATACATCTTGATCATGGATTGAGTATAGAAGGTTGTAAACAAGCAGTAGATGCTGGTTACGACTCGGTTATGTTTGACGGTTCTAAATTACCAATCGAAGAAAATATAGCAAAGACTAAAGAAATAGTAGACTATGCGCATAAACATAACGTCATAGTTGAAGGCGAAGTCGGAGCAATCGGAGGTAATGAAGATGGCGTAATCGGTAATGTTCAATATGCACGATTAGAAGACTGTATAAGACTTGCGAAAGAAGCCAATCTAGACACACTTGCACCGGCATTAGGATCCGTACATGGTAAATACCAAGGCGAACCAAACTTAGGATTTAAAGAAATGGAAGAAATACAAGAAGCCATCGATATCCCTTTAGTATTACATGGCGCATCAGGAATATCAGACGAAGACCTAGTAAAAGCAATTAAATTAGGACACGCAAAAATAAACTTTAATACCGAAATCAATATCGCATGGAGTAATCAACTTAGACAAACACTAACAGAAGATCAAAATATTTTTAACCCCCAACAAATTTTGAATCCAAGTAAAAAAGTTATGCAAGACACTGTAGAATCAATCATTCATAAATGTTTGTCTAACAATAGAGCATAGAAATACAATTAACACATACCCTATATAAAAACACGAACGTCAGAATAACCAACTGACAACGTTAGAAAAGACTACATCGTATCTCGGACGATGTAGTCTTTTTGTTGAAATATGTTGGGATTGAGGCAGTTAATCTAAGAGATCGGCTAAGTTGTAGATTAATTCGGCAGTTAATCTAAGAGATTGGGTAAGTTGTAGATTAAGTCGGAAGTTAATCGAAGAGATCGACCAAGTTGTAGATTAAGTCTGAAGTTAATCGAAGAAATTGACTAAGTTGTAGATTAATTCGACAGTTAATCTAAGAGATCGACCAAGTTGTAGATTAATTCGGCAGTTAATCTAAGAAATTGACTAAGTTGTAGATTAATTCGACAGTTAATCTAAGAGATCGACCAAGTTGTAGATTAATTCGGCAGTTAATCTAAGAGATTGACTGAGTTGTAGATTAAGTCTGAAGTTAATCTAAGAGATTGACCAAGTTGTAGATTAATTCAGTAGTTAATCGAAGAGATTGGCTAAGTTGTAGATTAAGTCTGAAGTTAATCTAAGAGATCGACCAAGTTGTAGATTAATTCAGTAGTTAATCTAAGAGATCGACCAAGTTGTAGATTAAGTAGGCAGTTAATCTAAGAGATTGACTGAGTTGTAGATTAAGTCTGAAGTTAATCTAAGAGATCGACCAAGTTGTAGATTAATTCAGTAGTTAATCGAAGAGATTGGCTAAGTTGTAGATTAATTCGGGAGTTAATCTAAGAGATCGACCAAGTTGTAGATTAAGTCGGAAGTTAATCTAAGAGATCGACTAAGTTGTAGATTAATTCAGAAGTTAATCGAAGAAATCGGCTAAGTTGTAGATTAATTCGGTAGTTAATCAAAGAGATTGGGTAAGTTGTAGATTAACTCCGTCATTAATCTAAGACATCCTCAAAATCAACACTACACAATGAAAGGCTGGGACAAATTAATTGTCCCAGCCTCAAATCATTATATTTGTATTGGATGACGGGATTGAAATGTACTAAATAAGCACATTTCAATCCCAACCGTTCTACTTCTATACGTTTCTCAATTCTACATGCTCACTTAGTTCTCTTGCTTTGGCATCTTTTATTTCTATGCCTTGTGCTTCTAGTTGTGCGATTGTTTCGGAGAATTGTGGTAAATATGCTTTATGTGCGATGAGTAATTCGTTCATTACTTGTTTGGCTGTTTCACCACTTTGTATTAATGGATTTATGATAAAGGCTTGTAATAATAAGCCATAGTCTCCGGTTACTGCTGCTTCTTCTACACATAGTTCCATATTTTTCATGACTTGTAACCATCCTCGTTCTGCTGGGTGTAATGAGCCGAATGCGATTGGTTGTGCGCCTGTTGCATTGATATATGCTGATACTTCAACTACGTCTTCTGGTGCTAAGTCTGGTACTGCGCCATTATTAACTGTAGAGACAACGACGTGTGTATTTTTATTTGATGCGATTGAAGCGATCGTTTCACAAGCTACGTCTGAATAGTGTGTCCCGCCTCTTTTGCTTAATTGTTCTGGTTTATGGTCCAGATGTTCATCTTTATACAGTTCAAATAATTCTTTCTCAGTTTGTCTAACTTGTTCTGCACGTGTACCGATTTCTGGATCATGATATTCTTTAAGCGTATGTTCTAACATTTCTTCTGCACGGTAATAATATCTATGATAGCCACATGGAATTAAATTCATTTGTTGCAATTGTTCTTCAAAAAATGATACATCAAAAATATTAGAAGGTAATGACGATGCATCTTCTACGAGCTTTTTATTCAATTGTTCTGTTACATCGTTCCCTTGAGCGTCTTTTACCCGATGCCAATGAAAATGATTTAATCCTGCGAAGTGATGCGTAAGTTCTCCTTCTTTAACATTCAACATTTCAGGTTCATTAATTAAACTATTAACCGGTACGTTACATAGACCGAGTACTTTGTCCCATTTCCCATATCGTACAATTGCATCTGTCACCATACCACTAGGGTTTGTAAAATTGATTAACCAAGCGTTTGGACAGAGTTCTTTCATATCCTCAACGATATTTAATAAGACAGGAATTGTTCTTAGCGCTTTAAAAATACCACCCGGTCCATTTGTTTCTTGACCTAAGAATCCGTGAGATAACGGAATACGTTCATCTTTAATTCGAGCATCTAATAATCCTACTCTAAATTGCGTCGTTACAAAATCTGCATCTTTTAATGCTTCTCTTCTATCCAAAGATAAATGTATCGTTACATCATAAGGAGAAGCGTCCCACATTCTTTGCGCCATCTTACCGACAGTTTCTAATTTTTCTCGACCTTCAGGAATATCAACTAACCAAATTTCACTTAATGGCAAAGACTCGTAACGTTTAATAAAACCTTCCATCAACTCAGGTGTATAACTACTACCGCCACCGATTGTCACAATTTTAATACCTTTTTCCATTTAAAATACCCCCTATTGATTTCTTTCTTATACACGTTAAGTATAGAATAGAAGTAACGATTAAAGAGGCGAATGCGCTATTATCAAATGAAATTTACAAATTTCCTTCTAAAAAGATAAATGTTTGTAATTAATTTTTACAAAGGGGAGTTCTAAACATGTTATTAACCGAAAGAATGAAAGAAGATATCTTTTCCGAAGCAGAACAAAGCATCATTAATTATTTGTTTGAAGAACGAGAAAAAGTAAAAACTAAAACATTAGAACATATATCTAAAGTAACGTATACACATCCTTCCACAGTGATTAGAATCGCGAAGAAATTAGGTTATGATGGATGGTTAGAATTAAAAGAACATTTCTTAGAAGAGGTAGAATATTTAAATCGACATTACGAATCAATCGATGCGAATTTCCCGTTTGATGCAACAGATAATAATATGTCCATCAGTCATAAATTAGCATTGTTAAATCAAACGACGATTAATGACACACTACATTTAATTAATAATCAAGCATTAGATTTAGCAGTAGATTATTTAGTAAAAGCAGATACAATCAAAATATTTGGACTCTACCATAATTTAATGATTTGTGAAGAGTTTGAAATGAAGATGAATCAAATAGGCAAAACTGTTAAACTATGCACATTAGAACCGCATTTTGAAATAGAAAAATCTACAAAAGACACATGCGCAATATTTATCTCTTATAGTGGAGAGAATCAAAGCATATTAAAACTATTGCCAATGTTAAAGAAGAAAAAAGTTCCAATAATCGGATTAACGAGTATAGGAGAGAACACAGTAAGTAAATATGCAGACAGTACTTTGCGCATATCAACACGAGAAAAGCTTTATTCAAAAATCAGCAACTTCTCAACAAGAGATTCAATAGGATTTCTAATGGATATACTTTACGCATGTGTATACGGAAAGGATTATGAACAACACACAAACTACAAAATCAATATTGCCAAGAACTTTGATCATCGCGTTACACATAATAAAATGATTCAAGAAAATCAGTAAATGAATATTGTATAAACTGGAAAATCCATAAAATAAGCACATATAAGTTATATACCTCAATATAAATCATAATTTGTATATATTTTTGTATGGAATTATTGTAAAGATGTCAATTTTTGAATAAAATTTTGTAAAATTAAGTTTTGCTTTACTGTAGATTACACAACTTCTCTTTTTTGAAATTAAAAAAATATATACTAAGAATAAATTTTTGTAAAATTATCTTTTTATTTATAATAAAGATGATATAATTATAGCGTGTAAAATGTATGTTTTTAAAATTACTAATGAGATGAGTGAGGTCATAGTTAGTTGTATAAACCATACTAAATAGAATCAAAACATTACAGAATAATTATAAATTGGGATGCAAAAGAAAAGGAAACTAGATAAAATTAATAAAGAGATATACTAATTTGAGAAGAGCGTTCTAAATTTGGTGTATCACTATGGAAAGAATACATATTTATAATTAGAAGTATATTAGTTAAAAACTTTCTGGAAAGGAAACTTAAAATGATAAATAGAAAAATTGATTTAAAAATAAAAAAAGCAATTATACCAGCAGCTGGTTTAGGAACACGTTTCTTACCTGCTACGAAAGCGATGCCTAAAGAGATGTTACCAATTTTAGATAAACCTACAATTCAATATATTGTGGAAGAGGCGTCTAGAGCGGGTATTGAGGATATTATTATTGTTACAGGTAAACATAAACGTGCGATTGAAGATCACTTTGATATTCAAAAAGAACTAGAAACGACATTGTTCGAAAAGGGTAAGCTTGAGTTACTTGATAAAGTTCAGTATTCAACAAATTTGGCCAATATTTTCTATGTGAGACAAAAGGAACAAAAAGGATTAGGACATGCAATTCATACAGCTAAACAATTTATCGGTAATGAACCGTTTGCGGTTCTTCTAGGTGATGATATTGTAGAATCTGATAATCCTGCAATTAAACAATTAATGAATCAATATGAAGAAACAGGTAAATCAGTTATTGGTGTTCAAACTGTACCTGAATCAGAAACACATCGTTACGGTATAATTGAACCGAAATCTCAAGACGAACGCTTATATGAAGTAGAAAAATTTGTTGAAAAGCCTGCGCAAGGAACAGCACCATCTAACCTTGCAATTATGGGTAGATATGTACTTTCACCTAAAATCTTCGACTATTTAGAAACACAAACTGAAGGTAGTGGTGGAGAAATTCAATTAACAGACGCTATAGAGCGTTTAAATAAAGACGATAAAGTTTATGCGTATGACTTTGAAGGCAAGCGCTATGATGTTGGTGAAAAAATTGGATTTGTTAAGACAACGATAGAATATGCTTTGAAAGATGAAGAAATGTGTGATGAAATTCAACGTTACATTCAATCACTAGATATTTAGATAAAGGGGATAGAACTTTGAAATCACAATGGGAAGAGAAAGTTTCTGAAAGCTTAGTAGAACACTTTTATAAACTCCAATCAGATGAAGAAATTGAAGAAGGATTTTCAGATGTATTATCCTTTGGAACAGCAGGTATTAGAAATACTTTTGGTATCGGTCCAGGTCGTTTAAATAAATTTACTATACAAAAGGTTGCTTTAGGGTTAGCCAAATATTTAAAAAATAAAACAGAACAACCTAAAGTAGTCATCCACTTTGATACGAGACATTTATCTAAAGAATTTGCGATTGAGATAGCGAAAGTATTAGGCACAAATGGCGTACATGTTATATTGCCAGAAACATATAAATCAACACCAGAATTATCATTTGCAGTCAGACATTTAAACACAACTGCAGGCATTATGATTACAGCAAGTCATAATCCTAAAAACTATAACGGCATTAAAGTTTATGGCTCAGACGGTGGCCAATTATTAACAGAACCATCGCAAGAACTTAGTCATTATATAGATAAAGTAAAAGATCCTTTGAATATTAAGACGACAGACTTAAAAGCATTACAAGAAGAACAAGTCGTGATGCCATTAAATGAAGTAACAACAATAGCATATAAAGCAGCGATTAAAGAATTAGTCGGTGACTTTTCAACAACATCAACAAAGACTGTTCTAACAAGCTTGCACGGTACAAGTTTACCTTTATTATCCGAAATATTAAATGATTTATCATACACTAATTATATCGTAGAACAAGCACAATCAGCGCCAAATGGCGATTTCCCAACTGTGAAAATAGCGAACCCAGAAGTGGAAGATACTTTTGAATTAGGAAAAGTATTAGCAGAACGAGAAGACGCTCAGTTGATAATCGCAACAGATCCAGATGCAGATAGAATCGGAATTGTAGAAAGATACGAAGATGGCACAACGAAATATTTCAATGGAAATGAAATAGGCTTGTTGCTTATGAAATTAAGAAACGAAGAACTATCAGATGATAAACGGAAATACATCATCAAATCAGTCGTAACAAGTGCATTAAGTGAGAAGTTAGCGAAATCATTAGACATAGGCGTTATAAATGTCCTAACAGGCTTTAAATACATATCAGAACAGTTGATGAACTTAGAAAATAATCCCTCACAACTTGTCCTAGCATATGAAGAAAGCCACGGATATATAGTAGATGATATCTCAAGAGATAAAGATGCAATACAAGTAGCAGCATTACTCATAAAGTATAAAGAACAACTCGCACAAGAAGGTAATACATTTAAAGATATATTAGAAAATATATATCAAGAACACGGACAATATAAAGATAAGACACTATCACCAACATTTGAAGGCGCAGCAGGAAGAACAAAGATTAATCAAATCATGAGCAACTTCAAACAATTAAATACAATAGAACTAACAAACTTAACACCATTGATCATAGAGAACTATGTAACACAAGAAGCGTATAGTGTTAGAAGCGGCAATAAAGAAAGCATCCACTTACCACAAACAGATCTAATCAAATTTATTTTTAAAGAAGGATTTATAGCAGTAAGACCATCAGGAACAGAACCTAAGATGAAACTTTATTTTTCTTTAGATGTAGATGATTTAGGAGAAGTAATTGATGAGTTTAAAGAGAAGTATGAGTTGGGGTAGAAGATAGAATTTAAATAAAATTTATTACAAATGAAATAAGCTAACTGTATTTAGGTATTTATATACAGTCAGCTTATTTTTTTATGATTTTTTAATAGTGGTAAATTGATGAGCTTCGGTATCATATAACTTGATAAATGGGTTATAAATTTTGAAAATTTAATGTTTAAATTCAATTTTTATTTTTTCTATATAAGAAATACAAGAGTTTTTTCTTAATATTAAAACAATTTAAAAAGACGTTTAGCAAAAGTCATATTGAGTGTTTTACTCAATAAGGCTTTCTTATATGTGATTAATGTAAATTAATGTAATTTTTAATGTAATAAGAAAATTAATGATGTGATATTAAACATATATATAAATGAATATTAGAATAATTTTATTTAAAATAAGGTCGTAATTAAATATAATAAATATAAATAAAGCTCAGTTTAATAGTGTATCAGTATAAAAATTATTTCTAGAATATTTATAAATACAATTGTAAATACAAGTAATTGTTGTATAATTAAATTGCATTAAATATATGAGTGGAGGATTTTATGGAAGAGACAATTGACTTAAGTAAACTATTTGCAATTTTAAAGAAAAACATAAAATATTTAATTATTTTACCAGTCGTTTTTCTAATTTTGAGCATGGTGCTCACGTTCGTATTAATGACGCCGAAATACTCAACTTCTACACAAGTACTTGTAAATCAAAAAGAAACGGATAGCCAACTGATGGCTCAACAAGTGCAATCAGATTTACAACTCGTAAATACATACTCTGAAATTTTGAAAAGTCCAAGAATATTAGACAAAGTATCTAAAAATTTAAAGGGCAAATATTCAAGCGGTGAAATTGCTGGGATGCTCACGGTAAGTAATCATGCAGAATCAAAAATATTAAATATAACTGTTGAGAATGAAAGTCGTGAAAATGCAGGTAAAGTTGCAAACGAAATTGCGAACGTTTTTAGTAAAGAAGTAAGTGACATTATGAATGTAGATAACGTTTCTATACTTTCTAAGGCAGATAATAATGGAAGTAAAGTATCACCTAAACCGCTTCTAAATGCAATAGTTGGTGTATTTTTAGGTTTAATTATCGCATTAATTATAATATTCTTGAAAGAAATATTAGATAAGAGAATTAAAACAGAAGAAGATGTTGAGGAACAACTGGATTTACCAGTATTAGGAACTATACAAAGATTTGATCAATAAAGGAGGTTTAATAAAATGGTTAAAATTAAGAAATCAGATAAAGAAATAACAACATTAATAACTCATAAAAAACCTAAAGCAGTCGTAAGTGAGAAGTTTAGAGGAATTAGATCTAATATTTTATTTTCAACTGCAGATGATGATATCCAGACATTGTTAGTGACATCTGATAAACCAGCTTCAGGTAAATCAACTGTATCAGCAAATATTGCAGTAACTTATGCACAAGCAGGCTTTAAAACATTATTAATTGATGGTGATATGAGAAAACCAACTCAACATTATATATTTAATCAAAATAATATTACAGGGTTGTCTAATTTAATTATAAACAAGAGTACATTTGAAGAAGCCGTGCATGCTACAGAGGTTTTAAATTTGGATGTCTTAACTTCAGGACCGATTCCGCCAAATCCGTCTGAATTAATTGGTTCAACTAACATGTTAGAAATATTTGAAGAACTTAAAAAACAATATGATTTCATTCTTGTTGATACACCACCTGTTAATACAGTTACGGATGCTCAATTAATTGGTGAATTGACCAAAAATGCAGTCTACATAATAGATGTTGAAAATAATAATAAAGAATCAGTTAAGAAAGGCAAAGAATTATTAGAGAAATCAGGAACTAAAATTCTTGGCGCTATTTTAAATAAAGCTCCTTTAGATAAATCATCAAGTTCTTACTATTATTATGGGGAAAATGAATAATGATTGATATTCATAATCATTTATTAGTTGGACTTGATGATGGCCCCCAAGCGTTAGAAGAAACTATTGATTTATTAGCACAAGCTAAAGAACAAGGTATCACGGGTATTGTTGTGACACCTCATCATCTGCATCCGAGGTATAACAACATATTTAGTGATGTTGATAGCGCAATTAATGAACTAACAAGTAATCAACAAATCAAAGATTTTAATATTCAGTTATATCCTGGTCAAGAAATAAGAATAACTGACAAAGTATTAGAGGATATAGATCAACATCAAATTCAGGGAATTAATCACTCTAAATATCTTCTAATAGAGTTACCTTCTAATGCTGTACCACATTACACCAAGAGTCTTCTTTATGAAATTCAAACTAAAGGTTTTATACCTATTATAGCTCATCCTGAACGTAATAAAGCTGTTGCTCAAGATATTAATTTGCTTTATGAATTAATAAATAAAGGTGCATTGAGCCAAATAACAGCTTCATCTTTAACCGGGAAACTTGGAAAAAATATACAAAAGTTATCTATTCAAATGATAGAACATAACTTAATACATTTTATTGCTTCAGATGCACATCATCCAGAGAATAGACCGTTTGGTCTGGATGAATTGTTCACTACACCAAAATTGAAAAATATGGAGCCTACTATAAAAGGCTTATTAAATAACAACGAAGCAATGATACAGAATAAAGATGTAGTAAAAGAAAGACCAATTGAATTTAAGAAAAACAAATTTTTTGGTCTATTTTAAATAAGAAATAGGGGAATGAGAATTGGAATATATATCAACTAAGCAAAGGCTCGTGATGTTATTAGTTATAGACTCATTGATTGTTACTTTTTCAGTATTTTTAGGATATTACATCTTAGAGCCATATTTTGAGAGCTACTCTATTAAAACGTTAATTTTATCATCACTTATTTTGCTTGTATCACATCATGTATTCGCTCAAATCTTCGATTTATATCATAGAGCGTGGGAATATGCGAGTGTTAGTGAATTAATATTAATTGTTAAAGCAGTTACGGGATCGATTATAACTACTGGGATAATTGTCCCAATTGTTACACAGCAACCACCATTTTTAAGATTATATTTTATAACTTGGATGATGCACTTATTACTAATAGGTGGTTCAAGGTTATCATGGAGAATATTTAGAAAAGCATTCATAAGTACTGAAGGTAAGAGAAAACCAACACTTATAGTGGGTGGAGGTCGAGGTGGCTCTTTACTAATTCGCCAAATGTTAAATACACCATATATGGGAATGGAACCAGTTCTTGTCGTAGATGATGATCCAAATAAACAAAAGATGTCTATAACATCAGGTGTAAAGGTACAAGGTTACATTTCAGATATACCTGATTTAGTTAAAAAATTTAATATAAAAAAAATTATTATTGCCATTCCAACACTTTCACAAAATAGATTAAGAGAAATTAATGAGTTATGTGAAGGCGCAAGAGTTGAAGTATTTAAAATGCCTAACATAGAAAATGTCATGTCAGGTGAAATAGAAGTTAATCAATTGAAAAAAGTAGAAGTCGAAGACTTACTAGGAAGAGACCCAGTTGAGCTCGATATGGCATCTATCTCAAAAGAATTAACAGAAAAAACAATACTTGTAACTGGAGCAGGTGGATCAATCGGTTCTGAAATATGCAGACAAGTTTGTAAGTTTACACCAGATAAAATTGTACTACTCGGGCATGGTGAGAATAGTATATATCACATACATCAAGAACTAACTAAAATATATAAAGAAAAAATCGAAGTAGTACCTATTATTGCGGATGTGCAGGACAAAAAGCGAATGAAAGAAGTTCTGCAAGAGTATAGACCATATGTTGTTTATCACGCAGCAGCACATAAGCATGTCCCGTTAATGGAATATAATCCACTAGAAGCAATCAAGAACAATGTTTTAGGTACAAGAAATACTGCAGAAGCTGCGAAATTAGCAGAAGTTAGTAAATTTGTTATGGTATCTACAGATAAAGCTGTAAATCCTCCTAATGTTATGGGAGCTTCTAAACGAGTAGCTGAAATGGTTATTCAAAGTATGAATAATGAAACTAGTAAGACTGATTTTGTAGCAGTCAGGTTTGGAAACGTACTTGGATCAAGAGGTTCTGTAATACCACTCTTCAAAAAACAAATCGAGGCTGGTGGACCAGTAACAGTTACTCATCCAGAAATGACAAGATACTTCATGACAATACCAGAAGCATCAAGACTAGTCCTTCAAGCTGGTGCTTTAGCAACAGGTGGAGAAGTATTCGTACTAGATATGGGTAAACCCGTTAAGATTGTTGATTTAGCTAAAAATCTTATCAGATTAAGTGGTTATAAAGAAGAAGATATAGGTATTGAGTTTAGTGGTATTAGGCCAGGGGAAAAATTATTCGAAGAATTGCTCAATAAGAACGAAATACATCCAGAACAAGTATATGAGAAAATATATCGTGGGAAAGTGAAATTACCAGAAAAAGAAATTCTAGAGGAAAAACTTAATAAAATATATAGTCTAGATATTAGTGTTAGTGAACTTCTGACCTTAACTAATAAAAAAGAAGGAAATGTTAAAAATGAGTAGTGTTAAGTCAAATATTATTTATAATGTTTTGACAACCGTAATGAACACATTATTGCAACTCATTATATTAGTTATATTATCTAAATTCGTTGGTACTAGTAGTGTAGGATTGCTAACTTTAGGATTAGCAATTACCGCACCAATTCTATTGTTTTCTAGATTGAATTTAAGATCAGCATACTCTTCTGATTACAAAAATGAGTATTCATTTAACCAATATTACACATTGCGATTCTTTTCAACCATAATATATATTGCTATTTCAATTATTTTAATACAAACTTTTGACTTGAATTTTTATGAGGAAATATTTGTTATATTAATTGTGTTTTGGAAGGGCTTTGAATCTATATCCGATATAATAAATGCACACTTTCAAAAAACAAATAGTATGAGAATAATATTCTTTATAAATTTATGGAAAGTGATTTTATCAATAATTGGTTTTATAATATTTATCAGTATTTTTCAAAATGTGATATATTCATTTTTATGTTTAACTATAATACACGGTATCTTTATAATTTTAGAACAGAGAAAAGTTCAAACTTTAATAGAACAAAAAATTAAATTTGAATTTAATTTTAAGTATTTATTACTTCTAACTGTACCACTTGGAATAGCGCATTTTTTAACTAGTATGAATGTAAATGTTCCAAGATATATACTCCAATATTTAGGTAACACTGAACAATTAGGTGTATATGGTTCATTGTTTTATTTAGTTACAGCAGGTTCTTATATAATAATTTCAATAAATAATGCGGTTTTACCTGAGCAGGCAAAAAAAAGATACCAATGGAACTTTGATGAAGTTTATAAAATTAAAAAGAAATTAGATATTATAATTTTCATTATAATGACACCTACGATATTAGTATGCTTCTTTTTTGGAGATATAATTATAGAAATCATATTTAATAAAGAGATAGCTAGTTATAAAATAGAGTTAATAATAGTCATATTAGTTGGATTGATGAAGTATTTAAATATTAATATGGACAATATTTTCTTAACCTATCAAATGTATAAAGTGCAACTAAAATTAAATGTAATTTATCTAGTAATAGTAACAATATTATCTATTATACTTATTTCTAATTTAAATATTTTAGGTGCAATACTTGCAGTTCTAGTTGCAGAAATAATTATTTACTGCAGTAAATATATCTTAATAATAAAAAAAAGAGGTGAATAGGGTGAAAAATTTAGAAGTAGTTATTGCTCCTGCTAATACAGATTTAAATAGAGGAGACCAAGCATTGGTTTGGGAGACTGCAAGAATTATAAAAGATTCAAAGGAAGATACAAATATTACCTTAATATCATATGGGAATACGAAAAAAGAAAAATATTTGCAAAATAGACAATCAAAAAAAAATGGATTTAAATTTATAGATCCACTAATTCCTCACCCAAGTAGAGTACTAAATGGAAGGATTAAAAATAATTTATTAAAAGCAATTGTTTGGACTTTAGTATCAGTAAAAGACATTATTCCTAGGTTAATGATTTTATCAAAAAGTAAATTAATTGCCAAAATTGGTGGAGCTATACTTTCAGACAAAGAAAAAGCAATTATTAATGAGTACTATAAGTTTGACGTAATTGTATATAAAGGCGGAGGCTTTATACATAGCTATGGAAAAATTTCTGATATCTATGTATTTATATACCAACTTTACTATGCAATTTTTGCGAAAAGAAATAACAAAAAAGTGATTTTTTTACCAAACTCTTTTGGTCCTTTTAAAAATTCATTAGCTAGAAAAATATATATCAACATTATGAATAAAACTGACTTAATTACTGTAAGAGAGAATATTTCTAAAGAGCAAAATGATAATATATTAAAGAATCAAAGTTTTTATTATCCGGATTTGGGATTTTTTATTTATAAAAATCAAAATTTCGATTTTTATAAATATCTAAATCAAAATAATATACTATATGATAAATCAAATAAAAATATAGGTGTTACAGTAAGGCCATACAATTTTTCGGGTCATAAAAATAAAGACGAATTATATACTAAATATATAAAATCTGTTTCGAAATTCATTGAAAATTATCAAGGGAATTATAATATATTCTTGATTGCTCAAACAATGGGTCCAAGTGATCATGAAAATGATGAATTAGCTATTGAAGAAGTACAAAAATGTTTAAAAAATAAAGTCAGTGTAATTTCAGATATTGAGTTAAATGCAAATGATTTAGTTTCTATATATGGACATATGGATTATATTATTGGAACTAGATTTCACTCAGTGATTTTTGCCTTTACCCAATGTGTTCCTTGTATAGCTATATCTTATGGTGGAAACAAAGGTGAAGGTATTATGAAAGATTTTTCATTAGGGAAATATGAAATTAAAATTGATGAAATTAACGAAAATAATTTAATTCAATTATTTGACGATTTAATAAACGATAGTAGTGTCCAAGAAAAAATTAGTGGGAAATTAGATGAATATAATATTCAAAGAAATGAGCTTATTATTAAAATCAATGAAGTTCTTGAAAAATAATTAATATGAAAAGTAACCAAATTAAATTCATATTATACATTCTTTTTTTCACACTAATAATTTTTTTGTTGAATTCAATTTTTTATTTATATAGTAAAAGTATTGGTTTAGACGGTTTTGATACTAAATTATTTGGTGGAGGTTCAGATGGATCATTTTATGCTGAACAAGCAATAAAATTTGCGGAGAACTCCTCATATAAATATACCTCTGTACATATACCAATATTAGGAATAATTTTAAAAATATTTGGCACTGATAATTTATTTGTTTTAAAATTATTTAATCAAATGGGGAATATATTATTAGTTTTGGCAACTATTTATCTTTCAACATTAATTACGGGTAAAATTAAGTATAATAATCTTTGTTTAATAATTTTAATAAATATCATTTATCCTTCATTATTGATTTTGTCAACAACATCAATTTATAGGGATACCTGGATATTGTTTTATTATATATTAGGTCTTTGTTTCCTTATAAAATATATTAAATCTAAAAATATTATTTATAATTTCTTATTTATAGTGACGCTAGTACCTTTGTTTTTATATCGAGAATATGCAATTCTTCCATTATTGACAATTTATATCTTTTATTTTTTGAGAAAGTTTATATCTTTAAAATGGATGTTATTTTCCTTATTCATTCTATTAAATTTAGCAATAATCTTTGCAAAAGATTATAAATTCCCATTAATAAATATGTCGATATCAGATGCTCTGCTATTTAGACAAACAGGTATGGAAGCTATGACAGGTGGATCACAATTAAATATTCATCTAGATACAACAAATTTGATTAGTTTCTATATAAACTATTTCTATGCGTTTATATCATCAGTGTTTGGTCCTTTGATTTGGCAAGCAAACAGCTTCTCATCACTTATGCTTATGTGTTGTGAAGGAATTCCATTTCTGTTCATTGCTTATTATATAATTAAAAATATAAAGAAAATGTCAGTAAGTGAAATAATTATAATAATATCTTCTTTAGTTTTGTTTTTAGAAATTAGCTTAATCAATGATAATTTAGGCACAGCCACAAGAGTTAGAATATTAGGATGGTTACCATTAATTGTAATGATAATAAGTAGATTAGGAGAGAAAAAAAATGAAAATTCTGTTTAGTGCTTCAGTCTATAGACATTTAGTTGCTTTTCATAAACCATATATTCAATACTTCTTAAATCAAGGTCATGAAGTATTTGCTATAGCCAAAGATGATGGTAATAAAGACCAAATCGAAAATATGGGAGTCACATGTCTAGAAATTGACATAGAAAGGTCACCCTTTAAAATTAAAAATTTTAAAGCATATAATCAATTAAAAAATATATTGAGAGAACATAATTTTGATCTAATTACAACACATACACCATTTATTTCATTTATTATTAGAATTATCAATGCTAATAAATCTAAATTGATTTATACGGCACATGGGTTTCATTTTTATAAAAATGGTAATTTTTTAAAGAATTTATTATATAAAAGCATGGAAATGTATGCAGCAAAATATACAGATGAACTTATTGTAATGAACCAAGAAGATTATACAAATGCTAAAACATTTTTCAAAGAGGAAAATTTGCATTTAATAAACGGAATAGGTGTTGATTTAGATTTATATAATCCTCGAAATATAAAAGATAGTTCTGATATTAGAAACGAACTTGATTTTGATAATAATGATATTCTTATAAGCTATATTGGAGAAATGAGCAAACGTAAAAATCAAATGTATTTGCTTGAAAATTGGGAAAATATTCAATTAAAATGCCCCCAGGCAAAATTATTACTTATAGGAAATGGTGAATTAGAAAAAGAATATAGAAAATATGTAAAAAGTAAAAATCTAGGTAGTGTATATTTTTTAGGCTATAGAACAGATATAAAAGAAATAATTTATCAGTCTGATATAGTAACTTTACTTTCAGTACAAGAAGGCCTTCCAAGATGTATTCTTGAAGCAATAGCTTTACATAAGCCAATTGTAGTAAGTGATATTCGAGGTAATACTGATTTAGTACAAAATGGATTTAATGGTTTTACAGTTAATTTAGCTAGTAATAACGAGTTAGTTGATAAATTTATTTCATTAATTCAAAATAAAAAATTACAAAATAGAATGGGTAGTAATAATAAAAGTTTAAAAGAAAAATATTCCGAAAAAACTGTTTTAGAACAAATGGATAAAATATATAATAAAGTTTTAAACGAGGAGGGATAAAGTGATAAAAAGATTGTTTGATTTTATCATATCAACAATAGTATTACTATTATCATTACCTCTATTGCTATTTACTATATTTGGGATAATGTATAGCTTAGACAAGCCTATATTCTTTAGACAGATAAGACCTGGTAAGGATGAAAAACCATTTCAAATTTTAAAGTTTAGAACTATGACAGATGAAAAAGATAGTAATGGTGAGTTATTACCAGATGAAAAAAGAATGACAAAAACTGGTGACTTTATTCGTAAAACAAGCATAGATGAATTACCACAGTTAATAAATGTATTAAAGGGAGATTTAAGTTTAGTAGGTCCTAGACCATTACTAATGGAATATCTACCTTTGTACACAGAAGAACAAAGAAAAAGACATCTTGTTAAACCAGGTATTACAGGATGGGCTCAGATAAATGGTAGAAATGCTATTTCATGGGAAGATAAATTTAAATTAGATGTTTGGTATGTAGAAAATCAATCTTTCACTCTAGATATGTTTATACTATATAAAACATTTTATAATGTTGTTAAACGTAAGGACATAAGTGCAAGTGATCATGTAACAATAGAAAGATTTAAAGGAAGTTTAAAATGAAGCCAATATTACTAATAGGTAATGGCGGACATGCAAAAGTGATAAAAGATATTATTAAACAAAGTGAGCATTATACTTTCGAGGGATATTTGGATGATAATATTAATGAATTCCATGTAGAGAATAATATTATATATGACCGTTTAGAAAATATTGGTAAATATGCGAATAAGTATCACTTTATTATAGCTATTGGCAATAATGAAGTTAGAGAAACCATTTATAATAAGGTGAATTTAGCTATTGAACGGTATCCTATATTAATACATCCTACAGCAAGTATAGGTTCAAACGTGGTTATCGGAAATGGTACAGTTGTAATGGCCAACACTGTAATAAATGCAGATACTATAATAGGTAGGCACAGCATTGTTAATACTGGTGCTATTGTAGAGCATGATAATATCATTTCAGATTTTGTTCATGTCTCACCTAACTCAACTTTAACAGGTGGAGTTTCCGTTGGTATTAAATCTCAAATAGGTGCTAGTGCAACAGTCATACCACAGATTAAAATTGGGCAGAATACGATGGTTGGAGCTGGTTCAACTGTTGTTAATGATATTGGTGATAACCAGATTGTAGTAGGTACCCCTGCTAAACCGATTAGGAGATGAATTTTTATGTCAAAGAGGATATTATTATCTTCACCTCATATGGGAGGTAATGAACAAAAATATATTAATGATGCATTTGAACAAAACTGGATTGCACCACTTGGTGAGAATGTTACTGAGTTTGAAAAAACTGTACGTGAATATGTACAAGTTGATCACAGTTTAGCACTTGGTAGTGGTACGTTTGCTATACACCTTGCATTGATTGAATGTGGTGTTACTGAAGGAGATATAGTATTTTGTTCATCATTAACATTTTGTGCTACATCTAATCCAATATTGTATCAGAATGCTAAACCTGTATTTATTGATTCTGATAACGATACTTGGAATATGTCCCCATATGCATTAAGAAAAGCATTAGAAAAATATGATGAACTTGGTAAGTTGCCTAAAGCAGTTTTAGTAGTAAACTTGTACGGTCAATCTGCTAAAATGGATGAAATTAAAGCACTATGTGAGAAATTTAATGTTAAGTTAATTGAAGATGCTGCTGAATCACTAGGCTCTGAATATAAAGGTAGAAAAAGCGGTAGTTTCGGTGACTATGGTATTTTCTCCTTTAATGGGAATAAAATTATTACCACTAGTGGCGGAGGTATGTTAGTTTCAAATAACAAAGAAAATGTTGAACATGCTTTATTCTTATCTACCCAAGCTCGTGATCAAGCAGTTCATTATCAGCATAGTGAATTAGGCTACAATTATAGATTAAGTAATATTTCAGCTGGAATTGGTAGAGGTCAAATGGAAGTATTAGAAGATAGAGTAGATAGAAGAAGAGAAATATTCGATACTTATTATAAAGAATTAGACCATATTGATGGAATTAATTTTCAACCAGAATTAAGTAATACTAAATCTAACAGATGGTTAACAGCATTAACAATTGATTCTGAACAAGTTGGAATTGATGCATCTGAGTTAATTAGACAATTACAAGAGAATAATATAGAAGCAAGACCAGTTTGGAAACCAATGCATTTACAACCATTATATGAAGAATATGATTATATAGCTGAAAATAATGATAATGCAAAAGCATTATTCGAAAATGGCGTATGTTTACCATCTGGTTCAAATATGAGTGATGAAGATATATATATAGTAATTAATACAATGAAAAATATTTTGAATTATAGTGAAAAATAAGTATATTTTTTATTATAGAAAAAATGCCTGCATAAATTCATTTTATATGAATTTATGCAGGCATTTTGTTATTAAAATTTAATTTAATTCGTCATAGCCATTTGGATTTTTTGAATGCCATTGCCATGCTGAATGAATAATATCATTAATATCATCATATTTTGGTTTCCATCCAAGAATTTCATTTGCTTTTTGACTAGATGCAATTAATTTACTAGGATCACCAGCTCTTCTTTCACCAATAATCGCTTTAATAGGCAGTTTAGTTACATTTCTAGCACTTTCTAAAATTTCAAATACTGAATAACCATTACTACTACCAATATTAAATGCACCAGATGCACCATTATTTTGTAAATACTTATAAGCTAAAATATGAGCATCAATTAGATCAACTACATGGATATAGTCACGAATACAAGAACCATCGGGTGTGTCGTAATCATTACCATATATAGTTAAATAATCATTTTGACCTAATGCTGTTTTAAGTACTATTGGAATAAGGTGAGATTCAGGGCGATGATCTTCACCAATTGTACCATCTGGTTTAGCACCTGCCACATTAAAGTACCTTAATGCTGCGTAATTAATATTATAAGCTTTATGACACCATTGCATCATTTTTTCCATCATTAATTTGCTTTCACCGTAAGGGTTAGTTGGTGTTTTGAAATCTTGTTCATTTATAGGTACTGAATTAGGTTCGCCATAAACAGCAGCTGTTGATGAGAAAATTATATTTTCAACACTATATTCTATCATTACTTCCAGTAAAATTTGTAAACCATGTACATTATTATTAAAATATTCTAATGGTTTTCTCATTGATTCTCCAACGAGCGAATATGCACAAAAATGAAAAACGCCTTCAAAATTATGTTTTGAAAATGTAGTTCTCATAAACTCTTTATCTCGCACATCGCCTTTATAAAAGATTGCATCTTTATGTACAGATAATTCGTGTCCAGTACATAAATTATCTATAACAACTACTTTGTATCCTTCTGATATTAATTGATCAACTGCATGACTCCCTACATATCCCGCTCCACCTAAAACAAGTACATCCATTTTATACACTACTCCCTTTTCTATATGTTTGTATTCCATAAAACAACCTAATACTTTAATATAATTATAACCTATAAATCATAAATTTGGCATTTTTAAAAATATTAATACAAATATTTTATTGAGTTCAATAAAAATTTTTAAAAAGTAATAACTAGTTTATTCGTGAAATTCAATCAAATGAATTTAAGGTAGCTGTTTTAAGACAACCAATGATTTATGGTGAATCAGCACCAGGTAATTTTAGTAAGTTAATCAAAATATCTAAAATTTTGCCTCTATACCCTCGAATTGATAATCAAAGAAGTAGTATATATATTGAAAATCTTGAGATTTATATTAATGAACTTATTGAGAATGAAGGTTCAGGCATATTACACCCTCAAAATTATGATTACTTAAATACGAATCATGCAATTTTTAAAATGAGAGAACTGCAAATTAAAAAAGCATGAGTATTAAATTACCAAACAGTTTATTAAAATTATTTGGTAAAATAACAATCTTCAATAAATTATATGGAAATTTAGCATATTCAAAGGATATAGATGAAATAAACTATACTGATAAATTTATTAGTGAAGAGGAAACTTACGTTCGAACATTAAATAAGTAAATTAAATTTTATGAAGTAACAGCAAATTATAAAAGTGTGAGAATCGTAAAATAGCAAGGACCCCATTAAACTCTCTATAATATAGAGGTTTTTTTATTTTTTCTTTGAACAATACAACGCTCTACTACCGTTAATCTATTTTACAAAAAACTATAACTATAGTTTAATTGAAATAGCGATTGATACATAGAAGAGAGGTAACTAAATGAAAAACATCATTCTTGTAGTATTTATTTTTTGCTTAACTATATTTTCTGCTTATTTCATGATCACATCAGACTCTGAACCAGATGATAAAAAAGACAAAAAACAAGAAAAAACTGAGCAAACTAAAAAGTCATCTAATGAAAAGTCTATAAATATTAAGACTCAAGAAGATTTAGAGAAAGTCATAAATAGTGAAAAAGATGAACAGACTAAAATGAATGCTTATAATCAAGCTATCGATAAAGATATTTTACCGAAAAGTAAACATTATCAAGATGCAAAAAGTGCATATAAAGAGTCAGTTGAACTAAAGAAGAATGAAAATAAAGAGAAGTAGTTATAAGATGAAAATTCTTATAACTATTTTTTTATTTTCTTTAAAAATAGGCTAACTACTAGGTTTTTACCATACTAAAATGGTATGTATTTTTAAAAACATGTAGACATTTGTGAAGTTTTTGTTAATATTATTAATATTGAATTAAAAGTTATAGAAAATAAATTAAATACCAAGTCAGATTTTAACTGATTTAATAATTTTTTATTTTCAGAAATAATATACATAACCATAATGATGTTTTTAAAAACTAATTTTTATACAGATAATTTAGTGTAAAAATTCAATAATAAAAGAGGTAAATGCATGAGTACTTTATATAAATTGAAGAATATACTTGTAAGAAGGTTTGACTGTGTTTCTGTAGAGGATAAGACCGATAAGATTGTTATTGAATATAAATATAAGAATTATTTGGTGTTTAATAAGGACCAATTTGAAGTTAGAATTCAAAATAAGACTGTTCCTGTAGCTATTAAAAAGTCGGGTACTAACCATTTGAAGGTTGAAATTAATAAAGATTTATTGACGTTTGAATCAAAGGAAACATTTATTAAGGTTAACTGTTTTTATAATGGTAAAAAATTATGGGTGAGAGATAATACTAAAGGTTCTCTTTATTTAACAATTGACGGTAAGCTTTGCGAAGTTGAATGTACTAAGAATATGTACATTAAGAGTTTAAATGAGGATTATACTTTTGTTAATGAGAAGGTTAAATTGAAACCTTTTATTAATGAGTCTAATTTTACTTTTGAAACGAGCAACAACTATCAGTTCTCTAAAATTTTACTAATTAATGGTTCCAATAAATCTGAAATTCAGTTAAAAGCTATTGGTAAGTCGAATTATACAATTCCAATAGAAAAGATTGAAATGTTAGCTATGGAAGAGTATAAAGCTATGTACTTGGTAAATGAAGATAATGCATATAGAGCGAAGTTTGATAATAAATATAGTTTTAATTTGTATCATTATTATATTGAGATTAATAGGAACAATTTCTTTGTTTATCATAAAATTTTAAAAGCTGAAAATATTATTTTAAAGGAAACACCTGATAAGTATGGTTTTATTATTAATATGAAGAGCAAGGGTAATAAACATATTAAGGAATATTTGAATGTTGTCTTAATGAACTATGAGAATGAAATTATTGCAAAATATCCTGTCAAAACTTACGAAGATATGATTACTTCTAAAATTCCTTATGACATTTTCATTGATAATAGAGCTAAAAAAATATGTATATTGAGGCAGTTGAAGAAGGTACAAGTCGCAATGTTATATACAGTATTTCTGAAAATGTTAAAGAACGTATTATTTCTGAGACTGCTGTTAGCATTAATAATCAATATTATCACATGAGATTTATTTCTAATAATGGTATTTATGTTAAGTATAGAAAGCCATTTTTTAAGAATGGTGTTAATTATATAAATGAGAATAAAATAAACTTTTTTGTAAAAGCTGATGATATATATAGTCATTGTACGTTTACTTTAACCTTCGAAGAACGCTATAGCAAAGAAACAATTGAGTATTATATTGAACCTGGTGAGACTCTATTAGATATTAAATATGATGAAATTGAAAAGATTATATCTAAGCCTAAAACGATTGTCGATCTATTTATAACGGTTAGAGAACAAGATCATATTGTGAGAAAAGAAAAAATTAGATATAGAACAGCTAAATATAAAAAGGATACATATTTTTCAAAAAAAATTATAAAAGATAATAATCAAGAAATAAATTATTTAAGCACAATTACGCCATTTAAAAATATTAAATTAGAGAGATTCTCTATTACAAACAATCAATTAAAGTTAATGAACAACAAGGCTAAAGACCCTAATATTTGGTTGATTGGTGAAAGATTTGATACAGCTCAAGACAACGGTATAGTCTTCTTTAATTGGTTAAGAGCCAATACTTCGATAGATGCTTATTATGTTATAGATGAAAATGCTTTAGATTACCAAAACCTTAAACATAATAAAAAAGTGCTTAAATTTGGTTCTATTGAGCATTTTAAAATAGCTAGTAAAGCTAAAGTACTTGTAAGTACACATGATTTTGAAAACATACTTCCATATAAACCAGCAAAAGGATTCTTTGGTTATGAAGATACATTAAAAGTATTCTTGCAACATGGTGTATTAGGAAGAAAAAGTGTTGAGTATCATAAGGATTATTATGAACAGCCTTTTGATATTTTCAATGTGAGTAGTATGAGTGAAAAGTACGATGTAGTTGTAAATGAAATGGGATACGATAAAGAGCAAGTATATATTTCAGGGTTATCTCGATTTGATAATTTACCGATAGCAAATGATAACAATAATATTAAAAAAATATTGATTATGCCAACTTGGAGAGATTGGCTAAACAGTGATTTTACATTTGAAAATAGCGAGTATTTAGAGAAATATTTAAGCTTGATTAAAAATAAAAAGCTAAATCAATTAATAGAAAGTAATAATGTTGAAATTAATTTTTATCCAAATTATAGAGCTCAAAGTTACTTTAAGTTGTTCTTAATGAATAATGATATAAAAGTACAATATGTTGAGTTAGGGGAGAAGTCCGTTCAATCATTATTGATAGAACATGACTTGTTAATTACGGATTATAGTAGTGTAAGCTTCGACTTTACTTATATGAATAAACCAGTGATCTTTTATCATTTTGATGTAGAAAGATTCTTTAGAAAAGGTATTTTAAGACCTATTCATGAAACGTTCCTAGGTGAAATTATGTACGATGAAAAGAAATTAGTAGATCAAATCTATGACTATGTTGTTAATGATTCATTTAAAAAAGTAGAAGTAGAGAAAGACAGTATTTTCAAATATATTGATAAAAATAATAATGAAAGAATTTACAACAGCATTGTCGAAAATTTAGAGCGACAATAAGATATACAATGCAAAAGGAGTAGTTTATGAATAAGTTTATACCAGTAGTATTCTGGATGAGAGCAATATCTTGTTTAGGAATAGTCATGATTCATTCAATTTCTATAACATTATCTAATAATCCGAATCTCGTTAAAAATGAATGGCCAACATATTTACAAGTATATTTAATGTTCGCAACGCCAATGTTTGTATTCATTACAGAATTCTTGACTGCACATAAATATGGAGACTCGTTGAAAGAAGGATTTTTCAAGAAAAGATTAATGATATTAGGAATACCGTACGTATTACTTAATATATTTTGGACTTTCAGTAAATATGATAGCGCGACTTTTATAGAATTTATAAATAATTTTTTATATGTGTCAATTCGAGGATATTCAGTAACATACTTCATCGTTATTATATTCCAGTTCTATGTATTGCATTATGTGTTTGCAAAATACTTAAAGAACATCAAACCAATACCTATGATAATAGGATCAATCATTATTACTTCAATTTATTGGGCAATGCGATTAAGAATGCAAGCACCTGATAATATATTTGGTCAAATTATCTGGGGAAAAGAAGGACAAACGATCTTTTTCGGTTGGTTAACATATTTCTTATTAGGTTACTATATAGGAAAAAACTATACAGCTTTCAAAAATGCCATACAAAAATATACTGTACCAATAATAGGATTGTTAGTAATCAGTGGGATCTTTGTTTATTATACACATACAAGTGGATATAATAGCGCAATTGGATCTAAAAGAGTTGATACACCAATTTATACAACTTCAGTTATATTAGCATTTTTCCTAATGAGTAGTTGGTTTACGTATGTACCTAAATTTATACTATTTATTAGCAATTTCTCATTTAGTATTTACTTAATGCATTTAATATTCTTAAATAAAATGACAATGTTTAGTGAAGTTGTTTATTTAGATATCTTATATAAGTTTATAGTAGCAGTATGTTTATCAATATGTATATCTTACTTATTCAATTTAAGTAAATATGGAAAGTATTTCGTAGGAAATGTTAATACTTTAACTCACAATAAGTTAAATAAATATGAAAAACCATATAAAGCAACAAATGAAACACTAAATTCAGTAGAATCAAGTAGTGTTTAAATAATTTACACTGCAAACAAAGCCTATCATTCAAACGATAGGCTTTTTTTTTTCTTATTTTTCCTTACTCACTCCACAAATCTACCCAATTTCTCCGTATTTCAATTTATACGCTACATATCCTGATTTATAGAAGTATTTATTTTTTTCCGCTTCTCTCTCATCCAATAATCCTAATGCTTGAATGACGTTAAATGCAAAGTCTACTGCGCTTGATCCGTTTGCTGTAACGAGATTCTTATCTATTACGCTGTCTTCATTTACGAAGTCTATTGAGTTTGTGTATTGTTTAAAGTTATTGTCTGTTGTCCATGTGTTTAAGTCGTTTCCTGTATGCTTGAATCCTGAGAGTAGGCTATTTCTTGCTAAGAAGTCTACTGCGCCACATATTGCACCGACAACGATGCCTTTGTCTAATGATGTCTTAATGAGCTGTACAAGCTGCTCACTTTCTATTGATGGCCAATTGTTTCCGCCTATAACGATTAAAGCGTCATATGGTTCTGAAATTTGTTCAATTGTATAGTCAACGATTGTCTTTATTTGACCGATGGATGTGACTGTTGGTTCTTCTAACGATACAGTATCTATTTTAAACGAATGTGACATAGACAGTTCTGCTGCAACATAGCTTAATTCCCAATCTGCGTATTGTTCAGTAAGTACGACTAATGCTCTTTTCATAATTTAGCCACCTTTTTTTATGATTAACTTTAGATTGCTACAAATGTTGTGGTTATGCAAATGATAACTATATATTTTTATTTTATAAAAATTTAATGCGCTTAAAATACTGATATAATAGGTGCTATGACGTTATGAATAGGATAAATAACCCGAAGAAGTTTGACAAATAACATGTATGATATTATAGTTGATTACACAACTAATCAACCAATCATGTTATAGGATAAGGAGAATGAATATGAAACCTACATTAAATGATGATACACCTATATTTTTGCAAATTGCAGATATGATTAAAGATGATTTAGTTGAAGGACTTTTGTCTGAAGGTGAACAAATACCTTCCACAACAGAACTTTCAAATTTTTATAATATCAATAGAGCGACGGCTCAAAAGGGTATTACTTTGTTGATGGATGAAGGCATCGTGACGAAGCGAAGAGGAATTGGTGTGTTTATAGCTGAAGATGCGCGCGACAAGCTTGTAAATACACGAATGCAAGATTTCTCAAACACTTATATCCAGAACATGGTTAAAGAAGCGAAGAGACTCAATATAAACAAAGAAGAATTAATAAGAAGGGTGGCTCAAGACTATGACAATCATTGATATTAGAAATATGTCGTTTAAGTACAAGGATGAATATGTACTGGAAGATTTAAATTTACAAGAAGACGAGCCTATGATTATCGGATTATGGGGACGTAATGGTTCAGGTAAGACGACGTTAATGAAACTCATGTCAGGTCAAGAAAAACAGAATTCAGGACAAGTGTCCATTTTAGATTTTAATCCATATAATAATGTATCAGCTTCTAAGCAAATCACATATTTAAGGGAAAACCATTTCTTTGGTAAGACATGGAATGTAAATGATGCTATGAAATTTGCTTCAATGTTTAACGATAATTGGGATCAACAAGAAGCAGATTATTTAATTGATTTATTCGAGTTACCAAGAAAGAAAAAAATTAAGACTTTTTCTAAAGGTATGCAATCTATGGTTCAGTCTGTAATTGGATTAGCAAGTCATGCACCAGTTACGATGTTAGATGAGCCAACAAACGGTTTAGATGCTTATATGAGAAAGGTATTTACTAAAGCACTTAGAGAATCATTTGAAGCAGATCCAAGATATATCTTGATTGCTTCTCATCATATTAAAGAAATTGAAAAAATATGTGAAAAACTAGTTGTCATTTCTGAACATCATGTGAAATTAAACGAACCTATAGAATATTTTCAATCTAGAGGAGCAATATTGGTTGGTAAGTTAGAAGATATTCAGCAAGTTGTTTCTAATAATGAAGTAATTGAACAATCTACAATTATGAATCAGCATAAAATTATGGCAGATATACCGTTTAATGAAGAATTGATTAAACAATGTAAAGCATTGAATATTAAAGTGGATAAAGCAAGTATTCAAGATTACTTAGTCAATATAACGATGTCAAAGGAGGCTAATAATGGGTGATTTAAGAGGCTCTCTTTCTATAATAGGTAAAGAATTGAAATTACAATTTTATACATTTAGTATCGTACTTCTAGCATTAGCTGTAATTTATTTTATCATTGGCTTCTATATTGAACCATCTGAGTCTTTCAAACCTTTATTATCTGGACCAATATACGGTATATTAGGATTCTTGCCATTTTTCTTGTATGGTGATCCTTTTAAATCAGCCGTTCAACTCGGTTCTACGAGAAAGCAATATATTTTCAGTTTGTGGTTAAGCTACTTTATATTTATTGTATGTTTGTTAGCAGTGCATGAAATCGTTAGCTACTTATTAGAACTTACTGCAAATATTGCAAATAGTAACGTTACATTAATGAGAGTTGGAGATTTCCTACAACATAACAATAGATTCGATAATATGTGGATAGATATCTTATCAGTTATTTTTATTGCTGGTGTTTGTTTCTTCATCGGTGCAATTATGTATCGTGTTGGTATCATTCCAACTTTAATAGGACTATTTTTAATAGGCGTAATAGTCTTTGTATGGTATGTACTTGGAGATTTCACACCATTGTTCAAATGGATATATCATCATATATATGAAATGTTTCATATATTAGGTGCTATCGGAATTCTTTTAGCATTATTAATTTATCCAATACTCATAAATGTTAAATTAAAATTTTAATAATACAATCGAGTACAGGAAGTAAGCACGTTACTCGTGGTAGTATTATTTAAGAATGATATAACTTATAAATAAAGCACCTCGTTAATTTGATTTTATTAATTAAATTAAACGAAAGTGCTTTATTTTTTTGTAAAAATAGATATTGGTAACAATTTTGTAAAATGCTGACGCCTGAGGGAAGATTTTATTCCACTTCAATCATTATTTTCGTTATATATTCATTTTCATTATTTTTAATAACTGAATCGAATACAAATTCTTCATAGACATATTTACCGATTTTTAAATCCATTTCTTCTATTTTTTGTATCAATTTTGAGTACGTTACTTCTATATTTTTATCTAATCCTAGGTGGTAACCAATTAAGTACTGACCTTTTAACGTAATGGTGTTTGTATAATGATTTTTAGAGTTAGGAATTTTAACATATAGGTAACTATAATTATTGTATTCTCCATTTAAAATATCTTTCATATTGGATATAATGCCAATCGGTTGGCTAGAGAATAGGCCATGTGATTTAAGTTCTACAATAAATTGATTAATAGATATTAAAAAATCAAGTTCTGAAGCATTTGCGATATTATCACTTATATAAAATGTTGTTTCTTCGATTTCTTGTAATGTAATGTCATCAAATGGTGTTTGTATAGCTTCTTTAATGAGCTGAATTTTATCGTTGATAATCATTTCATTATATTCTAAATGTTTCTTCTGTTCTTGAATCGTCTTTTTCTGTTGATACATTAAATTTAAAAAGTGTTCTGGTGATTTGTTTTGTGTATATTCTTTGATTTCTTTTAGTGGCATGCCTAATTCTTTTAGTAATGTGATCACACTAATCAGTTCAATTTGTTTTATAGAATAGTAGCGATAGCCAATTTCATTTTTATAATCAGGTTTGAAAAGATTGATTTTATCGTAGTAAATAAGCGTTTGACGACTAACATTTGTTAAGCTAGCAAACTCACTTATAGGTATTTGATTAATTTTTTGCATAAATTGTTCTCCTTCTATTGACTGTATAGTTACTATACACTATAAATTGTATATATTAAAGATTGCAAAACGTTATGAAAATCCAACTAAATGGATTAGAATATAGTGAAAATCAGATAAAATTTGTGAAAGTATTGAATAAGGAGGTCTAAAATGAAGAGTAAGTTAAATGTTTTATATTTTAATATATTTTTAATGTTTTTAGGAATTAGTATCGTAATTCCAGTTTTACCAACGTTTTTAAAGGATTTAGATTTGAATGGTACAGATTTGGGTGTACTTGTAGCAGTGTTCGCATTATTCCAAATGATTGCTTCACCATTTGGAGGACGATTTGCAGATAAATTTGGTAAAAAAATCATTATCATTATTGGCCTCCTATTATTCTCCATTTCAGAATTTATATTTGCGGTAGGTAATTCATTTTCAATACTTTTATTATCAAGAGTATTAGGTGGGATTAGTGCAGCGTTTGTCATGCCAGGTGTAAATGGTATGATCGGTGATTTATCAACACATGAGACTAGAGCGAAGAACTTTAGTTATATGTCAGCAGTAATAAATACAGGGTTTATAGTTGGACCAGGTGTAGGAGGATTCTTAGCAGAAATTTCGCATAGAATGCCTTTTTATTTTGCAGGTGGACTAGGCATAATAGCTTTATTATTCTCGATATTCTTATTAAAAGAAGCTAGTGATGAAGATGAAACACATGAGACACGTAAGAAAAAAGTTAAAGAACCATTTCCATATAAATTGTTTGTAGTACCTGTTATTATAATGCTCATACTTTCATATGGTTTAGCATCAACAGAAACCATGTTCTCATTATATACAGCAGAAAAAGTAGGTTTCGAACCGAAAGATATATCTATCGCCATTACAGGTGGCGCAATAGTAGGGGTTATATTCCAGCTGTTCTTATTTGAAAAGCTAGTAGGAAAAATAGGTGAAATTAAGTTAACATTATTCTCATTAATATATTCGATATTAGTTTTAGGAGCATTCTTAATGGCTTCAAAATATTTAACGGTAATGCTAGTAAGTTTCATTATATTTATTGGATTTGATTTAATCAGACCATCCATGACGAACTACTTTTCAAAATTAGCCGGTAATAATCAAGGTACAGCAGGTGGATTAAACTCGGCAGCAACAAGTGTCGGTAACTTAATCGGACCTTTAGTAGCCGGCGCAGCATTTGATATTAGTATAGATTTTCCATTGTATATAGCAATGGCATTCTTCCTAGTAGCATCAGTAATTATTGTATTTTACAGACCAGATAAATTGAAATTTTAAAAATTAGAGCTGAGACAAATAAATTGTCTCAGCTCTTTTGGTTGGAAAAGGGTATAAAGTAACTCGAATTTATCAAGACAGGTCCAACATGATAAATAGGGTGGGTGAATGTTGCAAGACAGGGCAGACATGATAAATAGAGCCTGTGAATTTATCAAGACAGGTCCAACATGATAAATAGAGCTCGTGAACTTATCAAGACAAGCACAACATGATAAATAGCACGCCAATTGATACCGATTATTCCATTATAATTCCTACAAAAAAACCCTAGGACGCGTATCTTATCAACACGCGTCCTAGGGTTCTACATTTTATATTTGATTTAATGCGTTATTTAAGTCTGCTACTAAGTCTTCTGTATCTTCTATTCCTATAGATAGTCTGATCATACCGTCTGCGATGCCTTCTTTATGTCTAATTTCAGCTGGTATGGATGCATGTGTCATTAAACTTGGTACTGAAATCAAGCTTTCTACTGCACCTAAACTTTCTGCTAAAGTGAATAGTTTAGTATGTTTTATAACTTCTTTTGCTTTTTCTACGTCTGCTACTTCAAAAGAAATGATACCTGGATATCCTGATGCTTGTTCAAAATGTACATCACGGTTAACATGGTCTTCGTTTAATGGGTGGATAGTTTTAACAACGTTGTCGTGATTTTTCAATAATTCAACAACTTCTTTAACGTTACGGTTAATTTGTTCTAGTCTTAAACCTAGTGTTTTAATACCTCGTGTTAATAAGTAGCTATCTTGTGGTCCAAGTATACCTCCAGTAGAGTTCTGGATGAAACCAATTCTTTCTCCAAGACTTTCATTTGCAGTAACAACGAGTCCTGAAACAACATCACTATGACCGCCTAAATATTTTGTTGCAGAATGAAGTACGATATCTGCTCCTAAATCTAAAGGATTTTGATAATAAGGTGTCATAAATGTATTATCAACAACAGTTAAGATGTTATGCTTTTTAGCAACATTGCTTGCTGCTTTAATATCCGTAACTTGTAATAAAGGATTTGAAGGTGTTTCTACGAATAACATTTTAGTTTCTTTTTTAATAGAAGATTCGATATTTTCGATGTTAGTTGTACTGATAAAATCAAAAGTAATGCCAAAGCGTGTGAACACTTTAGTTAAGGCACGGTAAGTACCACCGTAAACATCTGAGTTTATTAAAATGTGGTCACCTTTATCTAATAACATAATAACAGCAGATATAGCTGCCATTCCTGAGCCAAATGCATAACCATTCGTACCATGTTCTAAATCAGCAATTAAAGTTTCCAATGCTGTACGAGTAGGGTTAGCAGTTCTAGAATATTCATATCCTTGTCTTAATTCACCAATAGCATCTTGTTCGTATGTACTCGTTTGGTATATTGGTGTTGTTACAGCTCCAGTATATGCGTCAGTTGTTTTTCCACCATGTATAAGTAAAGTTTTTTTATTCATTTTATTTTCCTCCGTAGTTAAATATATTTTTAGACATATAACGATCGCTACTATCTGGGAAGACAACAACGATATGTCCTTGTTCTATTTCTTTGGAAACTTGTATTGCTGCTTCCAGTGCTGCACCAGATGAGCTACCAGCAAGAATACCTTCATTTAATGCAAGTCCAGACACATTGTTAAATGCATCTTGATCACTAATGACTTTAATGTCATGAATTAAAGAACGATCTAGAAAAATCGGCCACTTTTCAACACCAATGCCTTCAGTATCATGAGAATGTTCTGCTCCACCAGCTAGAATGCTGCCTTCAGGTTCTACAATGATATTATGGACATCATGTTGTTTCATTACTGAAGCGGTTCCTGCAAAAGTACCTCCTGAACCAGCACCAGCAACAAAGTATTTGATGTCAGGACATTGTTCAAGTATTTCTGATGCTAATGTATTTACATAAGCTTGTGGATTTTCTTTGTTTCCAAATTGATTAATGTAATAAGCATTATGATCTTGAGCGAATTTCTTAGCATATTGTTGAGCACCAATCATGCCTTCAGAACGAGGTGTTCTTCTAACATCAGCACCTAAAGCTTTCATTATACTCATTTTTTCTTCAGAAAATCCTTCAGGTGCATAGATAACACAGTTGATATTGTAATGATTAGCTACAATAGAAAGTCCAATACCAGTATTACCAGCAGTAGCTTCTACTATTGTATCCCCAGATTTAAGTTCACCTTGAGTAATTGCTTGTTCAATTAAATGCTTAGCCAATCTATCTTTGATGCTTCCGCCTATGTTATAGCTTTCTAGTTTGGCATATATTTTTACTTTGTCAGTACTGTAATGTTCTAATAGTACGAGCGGTGTATTTCCAATTAAATCAAAAGCCTTCATCCCATTACCCCAATATTAATTATTATAAAACATAGTATTTCAATAAGGATTATATGTGATTAGTTTTTAAAAAGCAAATAAATTAAATTTATTAGAATATTGAAAAAATAGAACGCCCGAACTTATCAAGACAGGTCCAACATGATAAATAGAGCCCTTGAATTTATCAAGACTGGCACAACATGATAAATAGAGTCCGAGAATTTATCAAGACTGGCACAACATGATAAATAGAGCCCCTAAAATATCCCGATATCACCATATTTTCACATTAGTATATTTTTTATACTCAAAACTGTTGACTTTTATTTTTAGCCGCGTTATAGTTATCTCGAAATCGAAATAATATACAGGTAGGTGATGACATGGACCGAACAGAGGAATCATTAAAAGCTTTAGTAGGTATAAAGCGTACGAATGACACGTTAGACCGTATTGTGAAGCAAGATATGAAGAACTATGGTTTGAATATTACTGAATTTGCTGTGATGGAACTTTTGTATCATAAAGGTGATCAGCCTATTCAAAAGGTTAAACAACGTATTCTAATAGCAAGTAGTAGTACAACTTATGTTATTGACCAATTAGTTAAGAAAGCTTATGTAACACGTCGACAAGATACTGAAGATAAACGTATTACGTATGCTGTACTTACTGAAAAAGGGCATGCGCTCATGGAACAGATTTTTCCACAACATGCTGAAACGATAGAGAAAGCATTCTCTATATTAGATGACGAAGAACTTGCTATATTTCGCAGAGCACTCAAAAAGATAAGCGCATTTTCTACTGAGTAGGATTGGCGCATAATTTTTTACATCAAATTATTTCGAAATCGAAATAAAATCAAATATAAAAATAAAAGAGAGAAGGAATTTATAATGAATAACAATGAACTTTTAGGAATCCACCACGTAACAGCAATGACAAATGATGCAGAAAGAAACTATAAATTTTTCACAGAAATTTTAGGTATGCGTTTAGTTAAGAAAACAGTAAACCAAGATGATATTTATACGTATCATACATTTTTCGCAGATGATCAAGGTTCACCAGGAACAGACATGACATTCTTTGATTTTCCAAACAACCCTCAAGGTAGCAGAGGTACAAACTCAATTAGCCGTGCAGCATTCAGAGTACCTAATGATGCAGCACTAGAATATTACTTGAATCGTTTTGAAGAATTTGGCGTAAAACATGACGGTATACAAGATTTATTTGGTAAAAAAGTATTACCTTTTGAAGAAGAAGATGGTCAAAGATACCAATTAATTTCTGACGAATTAAATAAAGGTGTTAAACCAGGTATTCCTTGGAAAAATGGTCCAGTACCTGAAGATAAAGCAATCTATGGTTTAGGCCCAATTGAGATTACAGTAAGTTATTATGATGACTTTAAATCTGTAATGAAACAAGTCTTCGGTATGACACCAATTATGGAAGAAGATGATGTAACACTTCTTGAAGTTGGAGAAGGCGGTAACGGTGGTCAAGTGATTTTAAGAAAAGATGACCAAAGTACAGAAGCAAGACAAGGTTACGGAGAAGTTCACCACGTATCATTTAGATTGAAAGACCATGATGCAATTAAAGCATGGGAAGAAAAATATAATGAATTACGTATTGGTAACTCAGGTAATGTTGATCGTTTCTATTTTGAAGCTTTATATGCAAGAATTGGACATATATTAATAGAAGTTTCTACAGATGGACCAGGATTTATGGGAGACGAACCTTATGAAACATTAGGTGAAAGCCTAGCATTACCACCATTCTTAGAAGCAAAACGTGACTTCATTGAATCTGAAGTTAAACCATTTGATACTAGCAGAAAATAATAATGACATTAAAAGGAGAGGTTCTAATGAAGAAGTTACGACCTGAAGAACTCACACAAAAAGAAAACTATAAATTATTAATTGGTTCTGTCATTCCACGACCGATAGCACTTGTTACAACACAATCTGACAGTGGATTGTTGAATATAGCACCATTTAGCTTTTTCAACATTGTATCTTCGAACCCTCCAATATTGTCTATAGCAGTACAAAGAGTGAACGGTGAACCGAAAGATACAGCACGTAATATTTTACAGAATAAAGAAGCGGTTGTGCATATCGTTGATACAGATAATGTAGAAGATGCGAACCAAACGGCAGCGTTATTAGGTCCGGATGAAAGTGAAATGGATCGCACTGAATTTGAAACTGTAGATTCTGTTGAAGTTTCAGTTCCAGGTTTAAAACAAAGTAAAGTACGATTTGAAGCTGTGTTAAAAGAAGATGTCGTCATTAAAAATGGTGATCAACCTGTATCAGACTTACTACTTTTAGAAATAAAATATTATCATTTCGATGAAGCGATTTATGATAATGGTTATATTATTAAAGATGAATTAGGCGCAGTAAGCAGACTTGCAGGCAATGATTATGCTGAAATCGGTAAAACATTTACAATCGAAAGACCACAATAAGGATGGAGATGAAAAGAATGAATCATATATTTAAACAAGGTGACCAAGGTAAGCCAGTATTCTTGTTATTACACGGTACAGGTGGAGACGAAAGAGATTTGTTACCATTAGCAGAAATGTTAGACCCTACTTATAGTGTATTAAGTGTTAAAGGTGAAGTATCTGAAAACGGTATGGCAAGATATTTTAGAAGATTAGCTGAAGGTGAATATGACGTAGAAGATTTAGAATATAGAGGGAAAGAACTATATCAATTTATAGAAGAATCTGCAAAAGAATATGAATTTAACTTAGAAGACGTTATACCAGTAGGCTTTTCAAACGGATCGAATATCGCAATCAACATTATTTTAAGAGAAGAAACACCTTTCAAAAAAGCATTACTATTCGCACCATTATATCCAGTAGATTTACAAAATAATAATAAAGATTTATCAGACTTTAATGTCTTTTTATCAATGGGTGAAAGAGACCCAATCGTAACAAAAGAACAAAGCGAACGCGTAATACAAATATTTAAAGAACGTAACGCAACAGTGAGTGAAACGTGGGTAAATAGCCATGAAATCACTCAAGAAGCGGTATTAGCAGCACGCGAAATATTATAGTTAGGAAATTGTAAGACTAACCCTAAGACCTCCCCCTTTAATAAACGATACAAAATAAAAAAAGACCCGCCCATCCGAAAGTAAGTTTATCGGATTGGAGAGGTCTTTTTATTTTTATTAAGATGGTACTTCCGTTCTTTTTGGATTGTGCTTTCTTATGATTGCAGCCGAGATTGTGGAAATGCCTCCGAAGATAATAAATCCGATGTACATCCACATCGTGCTATTAAGCTCTATACTATGATTTAAATACAGTAGTTCTCTTAAAGTGTCAGCGTAATGTCTAAATGGATTCCAACCTATCATATAATCTTGATAGAACTGAGGTAACATTTGTTTAGGTAGCATGATGAGTTGCATACTAAAGAATAACAACACCATAAATAATGGTACTACTTTTATACCTAGCCATGTCATAAATCCAAGTATTAAACTAATGAATGACAATATTGCTATGGATATATATAGTGCGATTCGATTAGGATGATCAATTGTGACGTCTAGTATACCGGTTAAGAAATAAATATATCCGAATCCACCAACTAATGCTGTGGCAATGGCAACGCCTAATTGTCCTAATGAAGCAATTATGCGATTTTTCACTGTAATACTATTACTCGTTCTAAATGAGAAGAATAGTAACACAGATCCAACTAATGATGCTAGCCAAACTGGTGTGAACATGAGGAATGGCATATTTCCATTTCCTTGATGTGATTTTACTTTGTTTATATTATTTTTATCAACCTTTACAGGATTTGTTATCCCTTGAATGTCAGAAGGCGCAACGTCTACTTTCATTTTTTCTAAAGTTTGTATGCTTTGTTTAGAGATTTGCATGTTAAGCTGGTCACCAATTGTTGTAAGTATAGTTGTAGCTAATTGTGATCCTTGCATACTTGCACCTTCATTCACAATGATTTCAACTTGCCCTTGCTTAACTTTTACAGGCTCAACTTTGCTTTGACTTTGCATTTTTTTAGCTTGTTCTGGTGGGATTTCACCACTTTTGATTTTGTTTGTCATTTCTTTCATTTTTGCATCTTGAACAGTTTTTTGTACTTTACTCATTGAATCTTTTGAAAAATTCTCATCTAAAATTAATGCGCCGTAATATTTATTGTCTTTAAAACCTTGTTCTAAATCTTTTTTATTATCGACTGTTATCCATTTCACTTTTTCAGAAAGATCTTTATTGTCTTTAATTTTTTCAAAAAAAGATTCTCCGATATTCAATTGCTTATCTTGCATGGTTGTACCTTTATCTTGATTTACAATCGCAATTGGTACAGATTTAGGTTCTGGATTGTATGCTGGAATAAATGCGATTGCTAAAAGTAAAAGAATCGTGATTGCAATAATAGGTGTTAGCCAAAATAATTTCTTTTTAAAAATATTCATAATTTATCTCCTTTTAATGAACATGGTGTTGATTATTAATAACATTGTTTATTATAATGGAATTCAACATATACACAATGGTCAATTAAGAACAATACGTCTATTAATGAACAAAACTTTAATATATGTTCATTAAAAAAAGGAGATTTTAAAATTATGGCAGAAGATCGACGAGTTAGAAAAAGTAAAAAAGCTATTAAAAATGCATTTATACAGTTATTAAAAGAAAAAAATATCGAATATATTACAATACAACAAATTTCAGATTTAGCTGATGTAAATAGAGGAACATTTTACTTAAATTATGAAGATAAATATGCGCTGCTTGAAGAAATGGAAGACGAACAAATTGAAAAAATAAAGAGCTTTGCAGATTTTAGAAAATTAGATATAAATAATCAAAATGCTGAAACCTTTATCGAAGACTTTTCAGAAAAAATTATAAAAAATGTCGTTAGGCATATAAGTGAAAATCTAGAATTTTATCAAATTATATTTAATTTAGAGAGAAAAAGTAAGATTGAAGAACAAATAGCGGACATAGTGAGAAGTAACTTAATGCATTTAATAGGAAATAAAGAAGATGTCTTCGGTATACCAGTCAATTATTATTTAAGTTATGTAATTGGGTCTATGATGTCGATGATAAAATATTGGGTCTCAGACCATGAACAAGTCTCGATAGATGAATTTGTACAATATATTTCAACAATTGCTTCAACCGGACCATTATCCATAATGAAGAGATTAGTAGATGAGAAAAGGGAGAAATAACACTCGAATTTATCAAGATTGACTCGACATGATAAATAGGACGGCTGAATATTGCAAGATAGGGTCGACTAGCAGTCAAGTTCATAATTTTGTGTAATATCTTTAGATGTAATCAACCATTGGTTTTTCTATGGTATTAACAAAATATATATGCTTGGTTTTTAGCTGATATA
>NZ_JAJNIS010000015.1:0-52021 GCF_022386375.1 Mammaliicoccus sp. K-M42
ATGGATATCTATAGTTACACTTCTTTCGACTTGTGTGAACATGGATATCTATAGTTACACTTCTTTCGACTTGTGTGAACATGGATATCTATAGTTACACTTCTTTCAACTTGTGTGAATATGGGCATCTATAGTTACACTTCTCTCGACTTGTGTGAATATGGTTCTTTATAGTTACACTTCTCTCGACTTGTGTGAACATGGATATCTATAGTTACACTTCTCTCGACTTGTGTGAATATGGGCATCTATAGTTACACTTCTTTCGACATGTGTGAATATGGGCATCTATGTTCAATCATTTTATTTTTTGGTTTATGCAGTTCATTAAGGGTATCGTAATATTACAAGTTATTTTCTGACACCCAGCCAATAGAGATGTTATATCAATAAAAGGGAGTGAAGACGATGAAAAAAGTATATCAATTCATAGGTACAACTGCCCTATCGACAGGATTATTATTTGGTGTAACAGCTGTCGGAAATACAGACGATGCAATTGCAGCTCAATCAGAGTCAGAAACTACACCATGGTATAACTACGATGGATACACATACAATAATCCTAACTTTGTATTAGATTATAATTTTGTTGAAGCTTTATATGCGGACAATGTTACAATTAATGGCTATCAAACAGATCCTGACGCCAAAACAGGTACTGGAGGAAAATCCACAGAAGTATACGATACAAAAATAATGAAAGATCAAAACGGTAAAGTCGGAACAATCATGTTTGATGTCAAATCAGGTGTTGTAACAAAAGAAGAATTTAAAAAAGCACATGAACCAACAATGATAGTAGAAAAAGGTGACAAATATTTAAAATATGGAACATTAAACCAATACTATCTTGCATCATTTGATGAAGATGGTTATCTCGTTCATATGGAACTTGGCGTAATACCTCAATAAAAGTAATACTTTAATATATGAAGAAGTTAGTAATATACAAATCTAATTTTATAGAATGTTAAGAGGCTAAGACAAATTAATTTGTCTTAGCCTCTCATCTTGTAAAGATATCCATATCAGCAATTTTACTTAGAACTGCTTTTAACACACCTCTTATCAGCAATTTTACCTAGAACTGCTTTTAACACACCTCTTATCAGCAATTTCACTGAGAACTGCTTTTAACACACCTCTTATCAGCAATTTCACTGAAACTTGCTTTTAACACACCTCTTATCAGCAATTTCACTGAAACTTGCTTTTAGCACACCCCTTATCAGCAATTTCACTGAGAACTGCTTTTAACGCATCTCTTTTCAGCAATTTTACCAACTTTTGTTCATAACGTACCCCTTTATAAACAACACTTTCTACTCTTTTCCTATTAAACATGTGTTTCTATGCAGTAACTCTCAACGCCACAATGTGGGCATTCTAATTTTCTTGTTTGGTAAGTGTGATTGGACTTAAACCATTCTGAGAACAGTGGTTTGAACTCTTGTTGACAATTTGGGCATAAGTAACTTACTACTGAATAGTATTTCTTTGTTGCTATTGCTGCATATATAAAAATAAATGGATATACGGTAATTATGGGTTGCCACTTTTTCTTCTTAATTGATGTGATAATACTACTATATTGAAATGCACCTACTATTAATGATATGCCCATAAAGTTTCTTCTGAATGTTTTCATTTCTTGATGCTTTTTTGATTTGTTTTTTAAATTAAGTACGTTTGATACTGGATATTCACTTTCTTTACTTATATTCTCTCTTATAAATTTAATTTGTTCTACTTGTTCTGACTGCTGTTGTATTCCGTTTTCGAGATCTAATAGTTTCTCGCTTAATAAGATATTCAATGTATTGATTGAATGGTTTGAATTCAATAGTTCTTTTATTTCTTTTAATGAAAAGTTCATATCTTTCAACGTTAGTACTAGTCTTAATTGATTGATGTCCTCTTCAGTATAAAGTCTTCGATTGTTTTCTGAAGTATTACTAGGGCTAATAACTCCTTTTTTATCATAATATTGAACGGTTCTAACTGTAACGTTACATAAACTTGCTACTTCTCCAGTTGTTTTATTCATATTAATTCCTCCTGTTTCATTTTTCTTATCTCAATTGTACTTGATGACGCAACGTCATTATCAAGCTTTAACTTATACTTTTCTCAAAAAATCCAGGGAAGTCTACCCGCACTATTAATAGTATGTGTTCAAAATAAAACATTTACAAAAGAGCAGTACATTAGGGATTCTCAACTGTTAATCACAACGGTGTACAACTATTTATATAACATTTGTGATTAACGTTTGTACAACTCTTTGATGTGCTGTGTTAAGTTATATTTAACAACAAAGGAGGGATTCAAAATACAGAAGGAAAACTTTAATATCATTTCAGAAATGATTAAAAACCCCAAAATTAAAGGTAAAGACTTAGAATCAATGTTTAACATTTCTCGCAGACAACTAGGATATAGGATTCAAAAGTTAAATGACTGGTTTAAAGAACAAGATTATCCGGAAATCGAACGAACTAGCCAAGGTTATTTTATCGTTGATGACAGAATTAAAGAATTTCTAAATGTTCCAAACGAATCCACCTATCAAGAAAATGAGCAGGTATACACTTCTTACCAACGCGCGCATCTCATTTTGTTGATGTTGTTTAGTGAAGAAGAAGGACTTTCATTAAATCACTTTTCAATAGATTTAGAAGTTAGTAAAAATACTATTTTGAATGATATTAAAAAGTTGAAAGAACTTCTCAAACCTTATGAAGTTAATCTTCAGTATAGTCGTACAAATGGTTACTACTTAGTTGGTGATGAGTTTGAAATACGTCGCCTTCTTATGAGGCTAGTCGATAAAGCATTCACATTGCAAATTTCTCAGTCTGATATTGTAAATGGTTTAAAGGTTGAAGAAGATAAAATTGATTTAATTAATATCCAAATTTCAAAAATCGAACAATATTTAGATAGAAAATTTATTGATCAAAGTACTCGAACATTACCATATAAACTTTACTTAATTTTACGAAGAATCAAGCACGACAAAATCGTTTCATCATTTTCTATTGGTTATGATGACTTATCTGATACAAAAGAATATCAAGCAACAGAAATACTGACATCAACATATTCAGATATTCCAAGACAAGAGAAATTATTTATAACATTGCAACTACTCGCAACAAGTGTTCAATGGTCAGATATCAGTGATGTTCAACATATTCCAGAGTTAAATAAGGCACTCGAAGAAATGATTGAACAATTTGAAAAAATTACTTTTATTAATTTTACTGATAGAGAATCTTTAATGAATCAACTGATGCTTCATATGGAACCAGCTTTTTATCGTATTAGATATGAATTGTCTGATATAGATGGTTTAGAAAATTCATTGAAAGAAGATTATAAAGAACTCTTTCATCTCGTAAAACTATCATCTAAACCTTTAGAAAAGTTTTTCGGTCACTCATTGCCAGAAAATGAAATTGCTTATTTAACCATTTTAATTGGAGGCAGTTTAAGAAGACAAGACGAAGAAATCGAACAAAAAGTAAAAGCAGTGGTAGTTTGCACACAAGGTACTTCCATTTCACAGCTGATGCTACAAGAATTACGTAGTGTATTTCCAGAATTTATATTTCTAGATGCTTTGTCGTTACGTGATTTTAATCAATATGAGTTAGATTTTGACATTGTATTTTCTCCAATGCATATCATGACGAATAAACGATTATACATCACTAAAACAATATTAACTGCTCAAGAAAAACACGAATTACGTCAGCATGTGTTTGGACAATTAAACAACACAATAGAAACTGATATACAAGTAGAAAAAATGCTGTCAATTATCAGAGAGCATGCAACAGTTCATAATGAATCTGAACTTTCCAAAAAAGTTAAAGAACAATTTGAAGATACGTATGCTTATTCCTCTGTGAAGGCATCAACATTATCAATCAATAGTACTTTGAATTTACAAGATCTGTTACCAACGAATCATATACGTTTTGTTCATAGTGTTGTTGACATCGAAGAAGCCATTCGCTTAACAGCCGAACCGCTTGTCAAAATGAAATATATTGATTCTCAATATATAGATAAAATGCATAAAGCTTTCGATGATACTTATATGGTTATCAACCAAAACATCGCAATCCCTCATGCAGAAGGAGACCAAGTCGTTCATAGAACATCAATGAGTATGTTGGTATTGGAAGAACCGCTTGAGTTAAGTACTGGATTCAAAGTTCAAATTTTTGTAGTGATAGCTGCAACAGACAAATTTAAGCATTTGAGACCACTACTCCAATTGAGAGATATGTCTCAAGATAATGATGCAATTCAACAAATTGTTAAGGCAGATTCAAAAAAAGATATATTAGAAATTATTCAACATTTTTCAAAAATAGATTAAATCAAAGGGGTTGCATAAAATGCAAGATTTAAAAATCGATGTCTCAAACGTCATTCTTGATTTAGAGGCAACGACAAATGTGGAAGCATTGAGTAAGTTATCAGAGGTCATGCACCAAAACGGTTATGTCAAAGATACCTACAAAGACGCTGTTATTGAAAGAGAAAAATCATTTGCAACTGGTTTACCAACTGTATATTGTTCCGTTGCAATCCCGCATACCGATATACAACATGTCGAATCAAAATCAATAGGTATTGCAGTTCTAAAAGAAACAGTTCCATTTGTCATTATGGGAGAGTTGGAAGAAACAACAGATGTTAAGTTAATTTTCATGTTAGCAATGGATAAAGAAGATGCTCAACTTTCATTATTGCAAAAATTAATGGGCATTTTCCAAAATGATCAATTACTATCGTTCATTGCTAATGCAAAAGATAAACAATCAATTGTAGATGCAATAGACAAAGAACTAAGTGAAGCATAAAAAATTAAATGGAAGAGTTGATTCTTATATCGACTCAAATTAGGAGGAAATTATTATGAAACAAGTATTAGTAGCATGTGGAGCAGGAATTGCAACATCAACAGTGGTAAATAACGCAATCGAGGAAATGGCTAAAGAACACAACATTAAATTAGATATAAAACAAATTAAAATCACTGAAGTCGGTCCTTATGTTGATACAGCTGATTTATTAGTTACAACAGCAATGACTCAAAAACAATACGATTTCCCAGTAATTAATGCTCGTAACTTCTTAACTGGTATCGGAATTGAAGATACGAAAAAAGAAATTCTAGAAGTATTACAAAGTTAAAACAACTAAATTTAAAATCTAGCATGAGGTTGAAATAAGAATCATGATATTTCACCCTCATTCTTTTAAAAAAGAGGATGGTGTAGAGAATGAATGGTTTCGTAAATTTTATTCAAGCTTTTCTTGATTTAGGTGCAACGGTTATTTTACCGATTGTCATATTCCTATTAGGATTATTCTTCAGACAAAAAGTCGGTGCAGCATTTAGATCTGGTTTAACGATTGGTGTTGCCTTCGTAGGTATTTTCTTAGTAATTGATTTACTTGTTAACAACTTAGGACCTGCTGCACAAGCAATGGTTAAAAACTTAGGGGTTAGCTTAAACGTGATTGATGTAGGTTGGCCAGCAACTTCTTCAATTGCATGGGCTTCTGTTATAGCAGCATTTATTATTCCATTAGGTATCGTAATTAATGTCATTATGTTGTTAACTAAGACGACTAGAACGATGAACGTTGATATTTGGAACTTCTGGCACTATACATTCTGTGGTGCTATGGTTTATGCAATATCTGGTAGCATTTGGCAGTCACTAGTTGCTGCTGCATTATTCCAAATCATCTGCTTAAAAGTAGCTGACTGGACTGCTCCAATGATGAGCAAATTCTATGATTTACCAGGCGTATCAATTGCAACTGGTAGTACGATTTCTTATGTACCTGGTATTTTCTTAGTTAAAGGACTTCAAAAAATCCCTGGTATCAACAAATTAAACGCTGATCCAGACACTATTCAAAAAAGATTTGGTGCTTTTGGTGAATCTATCTTCGTAGGTCTTGTACTTGGTTTAGCTATCGGTTTATTAGCTGGATACAATGCTGGAGATGTTATCAACTTAGGTATGTCTATGGCGGCAGTTATGGTATTAATGCCTCGTATGGTTAAGATTCTTATGGAAGGTTTAATGCCTGTATCTGAATCAGCACGTACTTGGTTAAACAAACGTTTCGGAGACCGCGAAATTTACATTGGTTTAGATGCTGCTGTAGCTTTAGGACACCCTGCAGTTATTTCAACAGCATTAATCTTAGTTCCAATCACAGTGTTATTAGCAGTTATTTTACCAGGTAACCAAGTATTACCTTTTGGTGACTTAGCAACTATTCCATTTATCGTAGCATTCATAGTAGGAGCAGCACGTGGTAACATCATTCACTCTGTTATTGTCGGTACAATTATGATTGCTATCTCACTATACATTGCAACTGATGTAGCACCTATTTTCACAAGTATGGCTGACGGTACAAACGTTAAAATGCCATCAGGATCATCACAAATCTCAAGTCTTGACCAAGGTGGTAACATCTTAAACTATATTATCTTCAAGTTCTTTGATTTGTTCAACTAACATTAAGGGGATGACATTACATGAAAGCATTAGTAAAAACAGCACCAGGATTTGGCAACTTAGAAGTGTTAGATAGAGAAATTCCAGAACCAGAAGAAAACGAAGTGAAAATAAAAGTTCATTACGCAGGTATTTGTGGTACTGATGTTCACACTTATGAAGGACACTATAATGTTAACTTTCCAGTAACGCTTGGCCATGAGTTCTCAGGTGAAATCGTGACTGTTGGAGAAAATGTTCAAGATTTCGAAATTGGTGATCGCGTTACTTCTGAAACTACTTATTACATTTGTGGAGAATGTGAATATTGTCAAACAGGTGATTATAACTTATGCAATCATCGAAAAGGTTTAGGTACGCAACAAAATGGTGGATTTACTCAATATCTTGTTGCAAGAGCTGCAAGTGTTCATAAATTACCAGATAACGTATCTTATAAAGCTGCTTCTATGACTGAACCTTTAGCATGTGCACACCATGCAGTATCAAAAATTGATATTAATCAAGGTGATACTGTTGTAGTCATGGGTCCTGGACCAATCGGATTACTTGTAGCACAAGTGGTTAAAAGTAAAGGCGGTAAAGTTGTTATTACTGGATTAGATAATGATAAAGCACGTTTAAATAAAGCTGAAGAACTTAATTTAGATCATGTAGTAAACATTCAACATACAGATTTAAAAGAATATGTAAACAACATAACGAATAACTATGGTGCAGACGTTGTATTAGAATGTTCAGGTGCAGTACCCGCAGCCAAACAAGGACTTGATTTATTACGTAAAAAAGGACGATATGTTCAAGTAGGTATTTTTAAGGATGCTGAAATTCCTTTTGATTTAGAAAAAATCGTTCAAAAAGAAATTAGAGTTGTCGGTAGTAGAAGTCAGAAACCTGCCGATTGGGAACCATCGTTACAACTCATGAGTACAGGTCAAGTTGATGCAGAAGCACTTGTTACAGCTGAACTTGATATTACAGAGTGGGATGAAGGTTACAACCACATTAAAGGTGGCGAAGGGATCAAAGTATTACTACGCCCTATCGAATAAATAAATTATCTTTTATAGATAAAAAAGGAGAATGTTGATTATGGTAGAACACATGTTAGATTTTATGCTTGGACCGATGAGAGGTATTACAGGATTCTATATGGATAACTTATTATTTTGTAATAGTGCTGTTTTTGTAAGTTATTTTGGAGCAAAACTTTTCAAGAAAAAGAAAGTCACTTCAGAACAAACATCATAACAAGTAAGAATAGAGGGGAGGATATCATTATTGAAAGCCCTAAATTTATACAATATTGAAGATTTAAGATTTGAAGAAACAACAAAGCCAGAACTTGAATCACCTGATGATGTCATTATTAAAGTTAAAGCAACCGGCATATGTGGGTCAGATACATCACGCTATAAAAAGCTTGGACCATATAAAGAAGGTATGACATTTGGTCATGAATTTTCTGGTGTAGTTGAACAATTAGGCAATGATGTCACAGACTTAAATATAGGAGATACTGTAACAGGTTGTCCCGCTATCGTCTGTCATAAATGTCATTACTGTGAAAAAGGCGAATATTCCAGATGTGAAAATTTATATGTAATAGGCTCATATGAACCAGGTTGTTTCGCAGAGTATGTTAAATTGCCAGCTAGTAATGTACTAAAACTCCCAGATAATGTAGATTTAGATACTGCAGCAATGGTTGAACCGTCTGCAGTTGTCGCACACGGATTCTATCGTACACGTATGAAACCTGGTGCAACAGTAGCAATTATGGGATGTGGTAGTATAGGCTTACTAGCTATACAATGGGCGAAAATATTCGGTGCTGCAAAAATCATAGCCATAGATATCGATAATCATAAACTAGACATTGCAAAAGAACTAGGAGCAGATTATACAATCAATTCAAAAGAAGAAAACTTAGATGATGCTATCTCAGCTATACCAGATAAAATAGATGTTGCCGTAGAATCAGCAGGATCTCCATTCACAATAGGACAAGTATTAACCTTACCAACTAAAGGTGGAGAAGTCTTATTATTAGGCATCCCTTATTCTGATATAGAAATTAAACGACAACATTTTGAGAAAATATTACGAAACGAACTAAACGTAATAGGATCATGGAACGGTCTATCCGCACCCTTCCCAGGAGAAGAATGGACAGCAACATTACACTATATGTCCACTGGAGAAATCAATGTAGATCCCATCATTTCAGATAGACTCGATTTAGAAAAAGGACCAGAAACATTTTATAACTTAGTAAATAGAAAGCAACATTACGACAAAGTAATCTTTCATCCATAAATAAACATGACCATAAATCAATAATACCTTAAGAAAAAACAGGGGCACGCCATGCGCGCCCCTGTTTTTAATGTTCGACGTCAGCTCCCAATGTTGCTAGTCAGACTCATCTTGCAATGTTCCGGGCCTCAATGTTGCTAGTCAGGCTCATCTTGCAATGTTCGAAGCTTCAATGTTGCTAGTCAAGCTCATCTTGCAATGTTCGAAGCCCCAATGTTGCTAGTCAGACTCATCTTGCAATGTTCGAAGCCCCAATGTTGCTAGTCAGACTCATCTTGCAATGTTCAGGGTCTCAATGTTGCTAGTCTGGCTCATCTTGCAATGTTCGACGTCCCAATGTTGCTAGTCAGACTCATCTTGCAATGTTCGAAGCCCCAATGTTGCTAGTCTGGCTCATCTTGCAATGTTCGAAGCCCCAATGTTGCTAGTCAAGCTCATCTTGCAGTGTTCGATGCCCCAATGTTGCTAGTCTGACTCATCTTGCAATGTTCGAAGCCCCAATGTTGCTAGTCTGGCTCATCTTGCAATGTTCAGGGCCTCAATGTTGCTAGTCAGCCCTATCTTGCAATGTTCAATGACTATCTTATCTATTTTTTTTGGTTTTATAATATCTTTTTGGATTCTTTTTTGTACTACTAAAATACTTATCACATACTCTTCTTATAGTATATCTATTCCCTGCTCCACACCACTCTTGGGCTTCTGATAAAATAAATGCTTCCCCTTTACACAAATAGAGTTCTAACAAATTAAATAAATAAACATTTTGTCGTATATCTTTGAAATCACATAATCTACATTTCAAGTATTTCTTGTGGTCTTCTATTTCAATCGTATTCAATCTCTTACATTTCGGGCATTTCAAACCTGGTCTTAAACAAGACATTGGGACTTTTTTAATATTCTTATAAATGTGTGAAAAGTCGCTATGCTCTCGTTGAAACATATGTAAGATATTTTCATTTTCTAAAGAATTTTTATTTTTGAGCATATATTTAAGTTTATGTAATTCTGTTGGTAATAAGATATTGAAATGATTAGGTATGGTATCTTTTAAAGTGAATTTGTGGTTTGTAAAAATAAGATAAGAATGCAAGGGTTTGTGAATATTCATGTGGGATATTAAGTAATTTAATTCATGATTGGCTCGCCGTAATTGCTGAAAAGGGGTATAAAACATATTTCCAAATCTGTTTATAAGCTGTTCATCTTTAATAGTATAATCTCCAGAATAATGTTTAACCTCAAAGTGACATATAGCATCGTCCGTTACAATTAAAAAATCAATTTGAACACGGTTTTTGTGGCTTATATGAAAATCATATAAATAATGAAGATTAGGATATTCATCTAGAATACATTTTATGAAAATTTCTCCTTCCAAACCTTTAATATAATTTCTTGTTTCTTCATCAAGTCTGTCCTGGATAATACGATTTTTAATAGCTAATAAATAAGTTTGCCTGTCCATCGATGCACCTCCGAATTTCTTTACAATTATTATAGAGAATACCCAAGAAAAGATAAACTAAAATACTAAAGTTTCACTATCTATTACGTCGGTACTATTTAACCATTTTATTTCATCTAAATGATATGCTACCAATCGTGCATTTACAATCCATCCATCTAAAGATACAATACACTCAATAGTTATACTTGAAAGGGAGTTTTATATGACATTTTTATCTATGACAATTTATGCTATAGTTTCGAGCTTCACGCCTGGACCAAATAACATTATGTCTTTATATTATTCTAAACAAACTGGTCTACGAGGTACAATCAAATTTTGTATTGGTGTTGCACTAGGTTTCTTTCTATTACTTCTCGTTTCAAATTTCTTTAGTAATACTTTATATCACGTCTTCCCAAAAGTACAACTATATATGAAAATTTTCGGGGCAATTTATTTACTTTATTTAGCATACAAAATTGGAACAAGCAAAGGTACTGACGCTCAATCGTTTAGTAGAAGATACAATAATATTAAATTTGGTATGTTGTTACAGTTCATAAATCCCAAAGGTGTGATTTATGCATTAAGTGTTGTTGCTGCATTTATAACACCGAACTTTGAACATTTCTCCGTCCAAATTATCTTAATTACATACTTAGCACTGATCGGGTTCCTTTCCTCTTTCAGTTGGAGTGTCTTTGGTTCAATCTTTAAAAAGTTTATCAATGAACATGAATTAGCATTTAATATTATAATGGCACTTCTTCTCGTCTATACTGCCATCTCCATTCTCTTCACATAAAAGTACCCCCTAATCCACATTCCATGGTTTAGGGGGGTTTTGTATTAACTATTTTGTTTTGAGAATGCTTTTCCGATTGCGTCTAGCTTTTCTGGTGCGTCTGAAGCAGTCATTTTTACTTCGATGAAATGCATTTGATTTGGTTCATTGTTAATCTGTAAGAATACATTTTCCAAATCTGCAGATGTTTCTACGTCATGTATTGCTACTTTATCTTTACCACCAAACACTACTGGCAATAATTTGTAATCCCACATTTGAATATCATTATATGGTTGATGTTCGCCGTGGATTTTACGTTCTACTGTATATCCGTCGTTATTAATTACAAAAATAACAGGTTTAAGGTCTTCTCTAATCATAGTTGAAATATCTTGTGCAGTTAGTTGTAATGAACCATCTCCAATTAATAAGATGTTTCTTCTATATAAATTAGACATTTGCGTTCCTATTGTTGCTGGTAATGTAAACCCGATTGAACCCCATAATGGTTGGCCAATAAATGTATTATCTTTATATAGATTCAAATCGTACGCACCGAAGAATGAAGTTCCTTGTTCTGCTAATATGATGTCGTCTAGACCGATAAAGTCTTGCATCATTTTAAAATATGTTTCTTGTGTTAATGGTGCATTATTAGGTGTATATTGCCCTTTTTCCTCACGAATATTTTCCGGGAAATTCGCATCGTTCTTATATTCAATATTAAGTAAGCCATTTACAAGATTAGATAATGTAAATTCTGATGCTACAGTATCATTCAATTTGAAGTCTTGATGATTAATCATAACAACATCATCAATATCAAAGCCATATGAATATCCAGCTGTCGCTGAGTCTGTTAATTTAGCACCTATATTTAAAATCGCATCACTGTTATCTACATAATTTCTAATGTTTTCTTCAGCAATACTCCCATCATAAATACCCATATAATATGGACTTTCTTCATTAAAAGCACCTTTACCTAAAGATAATTGAGCTACTGGTATTTCAGTTTGTTGTACAAATTGTTCTAATTTATCGTGTAATTTAAAGCTATTAATTTCGTGACCTGCAATGATGACAGGTTGTTTAGCTGTTTTTAATTTTTGTTCGATCATTTCTATATATTTAGATACATCTTGTTTCACTGCTTCAGCTGGTTTAAATGCTTCTACTACATCTATTTCAGACTGTGCAACATCAATTGGTAAATGAAGATGAACTGGTCTTTTTTCAGCAATTGCTGCATTAATTAATCTTGGTATTTCAGTTTGAGCATTTTCAACAGTAATATAACCTTGAGCAGTAGTAATTTCTTTGAACATTTTTCGGTAGTTATCAAACTTACCTTCACCTAATGAGTGATGAACATATTTTCCTGCTTCTTCAACAACTGTCGTTGGTGCACCAGTAATAGCCACAACCGGTACGCGTTCTGCATAAGATCCAGCAATCCCATTTACTGCACTTAATTCTCCAACACCAAATGTCGTAACCATTGCACTTATACCATTCATTCTTGCATATCCGTCAGCAGCATAACTTGCATTTAACTCGTTAGTATTACCAATCCACTCCATATCATCTCTGCTAACAATGTCATCTAAAAATGCTAAATTAAAATCTCCAGGTACCCCAAATACCTTTTCAACACCAACAGTGCTTAATGCATCCATTAAATATTCCCCAACACGTTTTTTCATAACCTTGTCCCCTTTTCTATATATAGCAGTTATTTAGGTCAATAGGATTGACCTATTAGCGTAAAAAAATAACACCTAAATTCATTATCAAATGTTTAATAATATCCTTAACAATTATTATTATATGCTTACTTATAAATTAAGTCAACTTCATTGACCTAAAAATGAATTTTTTAATCCTATCCTTTATAATAGATGAAAAGGAGTCGACACAATGGATAATAAAAATAATTATGACCATATGCTTTTTTACTTCGCATACAAAACATTTATAAATACAGCTGATGATATTATAAAAAATCACGGCATGAGCAGACAGCACCATAGATTCTTATTCTTTATAGATCAAATGCCAGGTATCACTATGAAAGATTTATTAGATACATTAGAAATCTCAAAACAAGCATCACACGCATCACTCAAGAAACTAAAAGAAAAAGGTTTAATCAGATATGTAGATTCAGATAACGATAGAAGAGTAAAACAACTGTATCCAACTAAAGAAGGCAGTGAACTCGTTCATACTTTAAACAAAGCACAAAACGAACTATTACAACAAACATTTGAAGAAGCAGGTACAGACTGGCACGATATTATGGAACACTTAGCAAGTAAGAAAAGTGGCTTTAAAAATGTTAAATCTATAAAACCAGTTGAATAAAAACGTATTAAAAAGACTGCCAACTAAGTCAGTGACAAAGTTGGCAGTCTTTTTAATTTAATGACTTACATCTGTATTAAGTTCTTCTTCATGATAATTAAAGTATTTGTTAGAAATATATTGTTGAATGATTAGTACGATCGCACTAGCACTCCAATACAGTGGTAACGCTGCGGGCATGTTCATACTTATGATCAATATCATTATTGGACTTAAATACATGATATATTTCATTTGTCCGTTTGATTCTTCTGGTAAATATTTTGTAGAAAAATATGCTTGTAATAAATATAATACCCCTGCTATAAGTGCCATAAATATGTCTGGTGTACCTAGATTAAACCATGCAAAACTATGACTTGCGAATGCTTCGTTACGTGATATTGCAAAATACAATGCCATTAGAATTGGGGTTTGAATAAGCATTGGTAAGCATCCCATATTTAATGGATTAACATCATTATCTTTATATAAAGCCAACATTTCTTGGCTATATTGTGTACGTTCTTGATCATCTTTAGCAGCTTTCATTTTCTTATTAATTTCATCAATTTCAGGCTTTAACTGTTTCATTTTAAATTGCATTTTCTTTTGTCCTTTAAAAGAGCGCAACATAAATGGCATTACAATAAGTCTTACGCATAAAGTAACAATGATAATGCCTATGCCATAACTATTGTTAAAGAATGAAGCAAAGTATTTAATAAGATAAACGAATGGTTCAACAAATGTTGAATGGAACATGCCACCTTCTTGTGGTGCACAACCACCTAATAGTAGTGTTATTGCTAAAAATGCTAATACTGTATATAATTTTTTCAAAATTTCTCCTCCAATATATTAAATATGAATTAATATATTGGACAAGCGTCTTCTTCATCGACGGTCATGGATAAGCAACGTATTCTCCATCTTAGTATAGGTACAATCCATACAAAAATGTATTGATCCTCTACTTCAGTTGAAGACCTTACTATCCAATTTTTATGGAGCTTGATGCTTGCTTGCATTTGCAAGTAAACATACAAGAGTGTCAATAATAATGGAACAAAGTAATATATGCTAAATGCAACATAATTTATTAAAATATCCTCGCCTAATAAACTTATGAGCCATTCCATTAAGACCTCACTCCTTTCAAATTGAATATTATATTTTTATTATACATATTGTAGTTATTATATACAATCATTAGCTATTTTCTATTAAAATACAGACACCTTTCTGTCTGACTTCAGACAACCCGAAGACTTACCAGAGCCTTTTAAAGACTGATTACATTAAAATTCATAATATAAAAATAAGGCCGAGACAATTAGTTTGTCTCGGCCCCTATATATAATTTTATTAAGGTTTTTTGATAAATGCGTATAAACTAATACTAAAGATAAATATTATACCAATAATCACGGAAACTCTTGTTTCTGAATTAAATAACATCCCAATGACAACGGCAATTAGCATGATAATCGTTATAATATTACTTACTGGTGCGAATGGCATTTTAAAGGGATGGTCTTTGATTTGTTCTCTTTTTCTAAAATTGATATGACTAATTAATATTGCAAACCAAGGTACCATGCCTGGTAAGACACCTGCACTGAATACATAGACGAATATGTCAGTATCTTTTCCTAATATTAAAGGTAAGACAACATTTAGTATAATACCTAAGAAAATACCTATTGAAACAGCAATAACTGCGATATGTGGGACACCATTTTTATTTGTCTTATAAAATATTTGGGATATTTGTTTTTGTTTTGATAACGTATAAAGCATACGACTTGTACTAAATATACCCGAGTTACAACCTGACATTGCTGCTGTAATTACGACGAAATTAATAATAGTAGCTGCAGCAGTAATACCTACTTTTGCAAATGTCGCAACGAATGGTGAACCAATATGATTCACTTCGTCCCAAGGATATACTGTTACGATAATAAAGATTGAACCGATATAGAATATTAATATTCTCCAAACAACACCATTAATTGCTTTAACGATATTTTTTTGAGGATCTTTCGTTTCGCCTGCAGTAATACCAATTAACTCGATTCCTATGTATGATCCGAATACGATAGATAATGCAAAGAAGAAACCACTTATTCCACCGGTAAAGAACCCACCATGATCCCATAAATGACTAATTCCAATTGGATTAAAGTTATTGCCGATACCAAATAGTATCAATCCTAATCCTGCAATAATCATTAAAATAATAGTGACGACTTTTATAGCTGCAAACCAAAATTCAAATTCTCCAAACCATTTAACAGAAACTAAGTTTGCTGATAGTAAAATAACAACTACAGCTAAACCAGGTATCCATTCTGGTAAATCTGGCCACCAAAATTTAAAATATGACCCAACTGCAATTACTTCACTCATACCGACAATAATCCAGTTGAATATACTACTTCCAGCTGTTACAAATGAAAATGAAGGATGTATGTAATCATTAGCAAATTTAGCAAAAGAACCAGTATCTGGGTAAACATAGACCATTTCACCTAAGGCTCTCATAATGAGGAATACAAATACACCTGCAATTGCATATGCAAGTAGAACTGAAGGGCCTGTCCATTTAATTGTACTAGAAGCACCCATAAATAAACCTACGCCAATTGTTCCTCCAATAGCAATCATCTGCATTTGTCTTGATGTTAATTCTCTTTTTAAGTTATTATTCATTTTTGCGCCTTCTTAATATGTATATATTGAATTTTCAATAAACATTTTTTAAATATTTTATTAATATAGCATTTTTAATATCTACATTCCAACTATTCTTAATCAAATAACAAATAAATTTATTAGTTTAATCACAAAATTTACACAATTTCTCTAAATACTATCAGTTTTATCTGAATTTGTTTATAATATACTACTATGTTTACAATTAAACATTAATACAAATAAAAATAGAAAGGATAATTATCAATGACTCCAATAAATAATATCCCCAAGACTGAATTACACTGCCATCTAGATGGATCTGTGAGCATAGAACTTATCCAACAATTAGCACAAGAACAGCAAATACATATTAATATAGAAGATATTCAAGTTGATCAAACATGTGACAGTCTTGATGAATACTTAAAATCTTTCGATACAATTTTAAAAGTATTACAAACAAAAGATAGTATTGAAAAAGCTGTTATAGATGTAGCTCAACAAGCACATAACGACAACATTAAATATATAGAAATCAGATTTGCTCCATTATTCCATACAGATAGAGGACTAAGCGTTAAAGAAATACTAGACTCCGTTAATATAGGCGCAACAAAAGCAGAGTCACTTTATCCAATCAAAGTGAACATGCTTGTATGTGGAATGAGGCATCATGAAAACAAAACGAATATTGACCTCTTTACAGAAGTTAATCAACTAAATAAAGACAATAGTCATGTTATCGGTTATGACTTCGCTGGCCCAGAAGAAGCATTCCCTACTAAGACCATTCAAGAAGCCATTCAGCATACTATAAAGTCAGGAAATCATTTAACATTGCATGCAGGTGAATGCGGATGTATACATAATATAATAGAAGGAATTGAACTCGGCGCTAGAAGAATCGGTCATGGCGTAGCTGCTACGAGTGACAATACCGCACTAGAATATATTAAAAATCACAATGTATTACTAGAAATCTGTCCTACAAGTAACTTACAAACAAAAGCCATACAGACATTGGATGAACTCAACATAAGAAAACTTATAGAACAGAACATTCCATTTAATATCAATACAGATAATAGAACCGTTTCAAGCACCAATTTAAATAATGAATATACCCTATTATATAATCATAATTTAATATCAACAGATGAAATTAAACAGCTAAATATTAAAGCAATAGACCACGCATTTATAACAGATGCAGAAAAAGAAAACTTGAAAACTAAATATTAATGACGATATACAAAAAAGCATTTGCCTCTTATGGCAAATGCTTTTTATCATAATAACTACTTCATAGTATGGACTACTAACTCAAGTAAAACGTGGTGATGGTAGAAAGGTTATTCGTTCTCAGTATTTTTCTTTTTGAGAAAATATCTTTTTTCAATATAATCTGATATAAGTCCTATAACGGACCATATCAAGATAATAACTATCACATATTTACTTTTAACTTGTTCACTACGAGTTAAATATATTAAAGAAATCAATGAAATGATGCTCAATTCACTTATCTTAAATATCATGAAATATTTAAGATTCTTTGCTTCCTCTTGTCCTCTTAGCCAACTAAAAAATATAGCAAACGCTATAAATATAGGAACGATAAAATATAATGCTTTCTCGAATGTAAATATTGCACTTAAACCTATACCAAGCCCTACAATTAAAAACACAAATATTAAAACTAACAACTCGCGATTTTTCATCAATTTATTCATAGTATCTTACCTACTTTCAACATATAGTATTACACACCACTTTTACCATTATTTGTAATTTATACCACTATTGTAAACCTAATATAAAATATGGTTTACAATAGTGGTAATTATTAGTATTCTATTAATAATCATAAAGGGGGACAACATAATGAATTTAGGCACAAATATAATAAATGGACAGTACTTAACTTTTAATGAGGCGTTAAATATATATCAAGATCCTGAAATCGATACTTTAAAACTTGTGAATGAGGCTTACAAAGTGCGCCACCATTATTATGGCAAGAAGGTAAAGTTAAATATGATTTTAAATGCTAAAAGTGGTATTTGTCCTGAAGATTGTGGTTATTGTGGGCAATCAAGAGATGTTAAACAGAAGTCTCAACGTTATGCGCTTATTCCAGAAAACCAAATTGTTGATGGTGCTAAAGTTGCTTCTGACAATAAAATAGGTACATATTGCATTGTGATGAGTGGTCGTGGACCTAGTGATAAAGAAATATCTCATATTACAAGTTCTGTAGAAGAAATTAAAAGAAACCATCCTCAGTTAAAAATTTGTGCTTGTCTTGGTTTAACTAATGAAGAACAAGCTGAATCTCTAAAAATTTGTGGTGTGGATCGTTATAACCATAATATTAATACAAGTGCTAACTATCATGATGAAGTCGTAACAACGCATAGTTTTGATGATCGTGTAAATACGATAAATATAATGAAAGACAAAAACATTTCACCTTGTTCTGGTGTAATTTGTGGTATGGGTGAATCTGATGAAGATATTATTGATATGGCTTTTACACTTAATGACTTAGACGCCGATAGTATCCCTATGAATTTTTTACATCCTATTAAAGGAACGAAATTCGGAAGTATGGATGACTTAACACCTATGAAATGCATTAGAATTTTGTGTATGTTCAGATTGATTAACCCTACTAAAGAAATTCGAATCGCTGGTGGTCGTGAAGTTAATTTAAGAAGTCTTCAATCTTTATCTCTCATGGTCGCAAACTCTATTTTTGTAGGTGATTACTTAATTACCGGTGGTCAACCTAATCAATTAGACTACGATATGATACAAGATTTAGGATTCGAAATTGATTGTTAAAATATTCTGTAAATTTAAGAATTATTATATTCTTTTATTATCTCAAATGATATAATATGTATTAAGTTTTCTATTTCACTTAAATGTGATTTAGGAAACTTTTTAAATTAGGTTATATGTAAGCGCTATATTACAAGGGGGATGTATATGGAAGAACCAAATACACTGCTGACGATAGTTGGATTAGTTATTATTATTTCAATCGTTGCAATGTTAATTATGAAAAAGATTAGTCCAGTTGTAGGTATGATTTTAATACCTGTCATTGGAGCATTAGTGATTGGCCATGGTTTTGGAGACATACGTAAATACGTAGATTCCGGTATTGATCAAGTTTTCAACGTAGCAATCATGTTTATTTTTGCTATTATTTACTTTGGTATTATCTCAGACAGTGGTTTATTTAGACCATTCGTTAGAGGTATGATCAAACTAACTCGAGGAAATATCATCATCGTTGCCATTGTAACGACAATTATTGGTACATGTGCACAATTAGATGGTGCTGGTGCTACAACATTTTTATTAGCTATTCCTGCTTTATTACCATTATATAGAGCTTTAAAAATGAGTCCTTATTTATTAGTTCTTCTATTGGCATTAAGTGCCGCTATTATTAATATGGTACCTTGGGGCGGACCAATGGCAAGAACTGCTTCCGTATTAAAAGTCGATAATATTAATGATTTATGGTATCAAGTCATTCCACTACAACTAATTGGTATCGTACTAGCAATATTATTCTCAATTTATCTAGGATTACGTGAGAAAAAACGTATTTCAAAAGAATTTCCTGATGAAGAAAACATAAATGTTGATATGGATAAAATTATTGCAAACTATGAAAAAGACCAAGAAGAAAATGCTTCAGTTAAAGGTGAAGCGACTAAACATACTTACATACTTTGGTTAAACTTAATACTTACAGTTATCATCGTTACTATGATGTTACTAGATATCGTTCCACCTGAATTTGCATTTATGCTTGGTGTGGCTATTGCATTACCATTGAACTTCCATAATGTAGATGAACAAATGGAAAGAATTCGTGCACACGCACCTAACGCATTGATGATGGCAGCAGTAATATTAGCTGCAGGTGTATTCTTAGGAATATTAAATGAAACAGGCATGTTAGATTCAATCGCCTTATCATTAATCGCTGTACTTCCAACAGTCGTTGGACCGTACTTACACATTATAATTGGTGTGCTAGGTGTACCATTAGACTTATTAACAAGTACAGATGCTTATTACTTTGCGATTTTACCTATAGTAGAATCAACAGCAAGTCAATTCGGAGTTTCTTCACAATCAACAGCATTCTCATTAATGATTGGTAACGTAATTGGAACATTCGTAAGTCCATTCGCACCAGCCGTATGGTTAGCTGTTGGACTTGCTGAAATAAGTATGGGTAAATATATTAAATACGCATTCTTCTGGGTTTGGGGCTTCTCAATCCTATTGCTAATCATAGCAATACTAATGGGTATCGTTACAATATAGATTTGTCACTTAGTTGATAGACATAAATAGACATTACAATATGAGAGAGCTTGAGACTTTTGTGTCCCAAGCTCTCTTATTGTATGGTGTTAATGTTAATTTAGAGGATTTCTTAGATTAACTACTCTATTAATCTACAACATACACAATCTCTTAGATTAATTACTCAATTAATCTACAACTCATCTCATTTTTTCAAAAAACTTTATTTTCATCGTCCTACCCAGACATAGAGGCTGAGACAAATTAATTGTCCCAGCCTCTTATCATTTTACATATTAACTTTGTACGCTAATTATTTATCTTTTGATTCAGCTTTACGTTCAATTTTTGATAATGTTTTTTCTGCAAATGACTTACCACCGATACCGAATGAGATAGCAAATGCTACTGCTACTGCACCTAAGATAAGTAAGAATGCTACATTAACAATACTTTGAGCAAAGTTTAATTGATCTAAAGTCATAAATACTGAAACGATGATTACTAAATACTTAACAATTTCTGAAACGAATGTGTTACCTGTTGATTTCTTAATTAATTTAGATAATAAGTTACCACCAACAAAACCAATTAGTAAAATGATTGCTGCTGAAATTACTAATGGTAAGTAACCGATAATTGCTTCACCAATTGTATTTAATACTTCTAAATTAACTGTATTTAATGATTCAACAACGAAGAATAATCCAATAATTGCTGAAATCACCCAGCCTGCAGCTGAAGGAATATCAATACTTTCTTTGTTCTCACCAAAGTTTACATAGTGGTTGTATTTACTAACATTTAAATTAGTTAGTAAGTTTTTAACTAATGTACCTAATACTTTTGCGATAAATAAACCTATTACTAATATTACAATCGCAACAATAATTCTAGGTAAGAAGTCTAATACACTGCCCATCATGTTCTTAATAGGTGTTGATACAGATGTCATGTTTAATGCATCAAACACTGATGGTAAGAATAACAAGAATATAATGAAGTAAGCTAATTTACCAAATGTCTGAATTAATCCTTCAGACTCTGATTTACCACTTCCTGATTCAGTTAACCCCTTTTTCTCTAGCCATTTTTCTACACCAAGTGCACTTAAACCTTTCACAATAACTGTTTTAACTATGACTGCGATAAGCCATGCAACAATTAATAATATAATTGCACTAATCAAGTTTGGTATAAAACCAATAACGCTATCTAAAGCACTTAAAAACGAATCTGTAATTTTACTCATATTTAATTCCTCCTTTCTTGATATGTTACCCTAGTATAATAATAATAATCATATTTTAAATAATATTTTCAACATTATTCTGAAAATATTAATTTTAGATTCAAATTAAAGTTGAACTAATAATTAATATGCTTCGTAGCTACACTTTTCTCCACCTGTGTGAATATAGATAAATTTGAAGCTGAGAACAAATTAATTGTCTCAGCTTCAAATTTTCATTTATTTCCCACTATATATTCTTTATCATTCGCGTTTCACGTAAAACATTTCCTAGTTCTTCAAGCTCATACTTACCGTCTTTTTCAAATCCCATTTTCTCATAGAATTTAACAGTCGGAATATTATCTTCAAGTACCCAAAGGCTTAATTGATCAAATTCAGATTTCATTCTTTTTTCCGCTTCATTCATTAAAAGCGTCCCGATACCTTTATGCTGATATTCTTGTAATAGGTATATAACCATAATTTCACCACATTTGTCACTCGTGTCTTCATCTTTATCTTTACTATACATTAGAAATCCAACAACTTTACCATCGACTTCCGCCACAATACATGGTGCATTAAACATATGATGTTTTTCAATATAAGACTCTAAGGACAAACTATCTAAATAACTGTCAGGAACAATCCCCTTATATGTAGTTACCCAAGATTCATAATGAACTTTAGCTATAGACTCTATATCGGATTCTTTTTTATTACGTATAATCATATAATATCAGCCCCTAATAATTTTATAATTTATATGTAATATTACTATAATCCATTTACATTTAATAGTTCTTATAACTAAGTTTATTAAAATCTTTTTTATAGTCTAGTCAGTTACTAAAAAAACTACCAACAATTTTATATTTGTTGGTAGCTTTTTTTATATTACATTTCCATATCATGTATTTTCATCATTAAGCCGTGTGGTACGTCGTCATGAGTTACTACATCTTTTTTATAAAATGTTTTTCCATCGTCTTTAGAAATCAGTTTCACGAAGTCACCTTTTTTAGGTTTGAAGTCTTTCGTTGATTCCAGTTTAACGTTTTCTGTTACTTCGTTATTTTTCTCGCTCACTACTTTTTCTGCTGTTGTTCCGTTCTCCATATACCCGTAGTATGTGCTTTTTTGTGTTGAGAATAATAATAATGATGCTACTGCTATAGCAAGAACTGCCAAGCCACTAATTAATAATATTGCTGATTTTTTATTCATTGAGAATCCTCCCTAACCTACATCATAAAACGTCTTACCTAATTATGAAATGACCTTCATGGAATCTTCTTAAATTCGACATATTTTTTTAGATGTACAGTTTGAAAAGTTGAATAACTTGCCATAAAAACTAAAAATCATCATAATATTAAGTGAAGAATATCTAAAGGAGTGGAAAAAATGAACCAAGAACAATTTGAAAAAATGAAAAATGGTAAAGGTTTTATAGCTGCACTAGATCAAAGTGGTGGTAGTACTCCGAAAGCTCTTAAAGATTACGGTATTGAAGAAGATCAATATAGCAATGAAGATGAAATGTTTACACTTGTTCACGAAATGAGAACACGTATCGTTACATCACCAGCCTTTACACCAGAAAAAATATTAGGTGCCATTTTATTTGAACAAACAATGGACCGTGAAGTAGAAGGCAAATACACATCAAACTACTTAGCAGATAAAGGTATTGTACCTTTCTTAAAAGTCGACAAAGGACTTGCTGAAGAAGAAAATGGCGTTCAATTAATGAAAGTTATTCCAGGTTTAGATGAATTATTAAAACGCGCTAAAGAACGCAACGTATTTGGTACTAAAATGCGTTCAAATATTTTAGAAGCAAATAAAGACGCTATCGCTAAAGTCGTTCAACAACAATTTGAAATTGGTAAACAAATCATCGAAGCAGGATTAGTTCCAATTATTGAACCTGAAGTTAACATTAACGCTAAAGATAAAGAAGAAATTGAAGATATCTTAAAAGAAGAAATCGCTAAAGAATTAGACAAATTAAATGATAATCAATACGTAATGTTGAAATTAACAATTCCAACAAAACCAAATCAATATAAATCATTGATCGAACACCCTAACGTAGTTCGTGTCGTAGCATTATCAGGCGGTTACTCTAGAGAAAAAGCAAACGAATTACTAAAAGAAAATGATGAACTTATCGCAAGTTTCTCACGCGCATTAGTAACTGATTTATTCGCTGGTCAATCATCAGAAGAATTTGATAGCAGATTACAAGACGCAGTAGATTCTATCTATGACGCTTCAGTGAATAAAAATTAATAAATATATAACTCATATTTAAACAAAACCCGTATAAATTCACTATATAATGAATTTATACGGGTTTTTATGTTATTTTCTTATGTTAAATGTCTTTCATTTAGTTGGCTTAATTCTGAAATAATTTTCCTGCTATCAGTATTTAATTGTTTAACATATACTGTATTATTTTTATCTTCAAATTTCTTCACCATTGAATCGATTGCATTTACTGCTGAGTCATCCCATAAATGAGCATGTGTAAAATCTAATTCGATTTGACTATTTTCAATTGAGAAGTCTAACTGATTCATCATTGAATCGATTGAAACAAAAAATATTTGTCCGGTGAATGCATATTTATATAAATTATTTTCTATTGTCTGATGAACATGAACATTTGATATTTTAGTAGCAAAGAACAAAGAACTAAATATTACACCGACTATGACGCCTATAGCCAAATTATGTGTAAACAACACAATCATCACGGTCAGAATCATAACTACAGTATCCGTTCTAGGTGCTTGCTTAACGTATTTAAATGATTTCCAATCAAATGTACTAATAGATACCATAACCATTATACCTGCTAAAATTGGCATAGGTACTTGTACTACTACATCTCCTAATAATAAAATCAGTATTATTAGAAAGACACCCGCAGTAAAAGTTGATAATCTACTCGTTGCACCTGATTTTACATTTATAACGGATTGACCAATCATAGCACAGCCACCCATTCCTCCAAATAGCCCTGTGATAATATTGGCAATACCTTGACCTCTAGATTCTTTATTTTTATTACTATGAGAATCTGTTGCTTCATCAACAATTTTAGCAGTTAATAAACTTTCTACTAAACCTACAATTGCCATTGATAAAGAATACGGCAAAATAATTGTTAATGTTTCTAAATTAAATGGAACTTGTGGTATTAAGAAATTTGGAAACGCTCTTGTTATAGTACCTAAATCGCCAACTGTTCTTACATCAGAACCTGTTATCATATACAATGTTGTTAATAAAACAATTGCAATTAGTGGTGCAGGGATTGCTTTGAAATATCTTGGTACAATATAAACAATTAGTAATGTAATACCTATATAAATATATGTACTAATTGAAATACCGAATATATGCTCAAGTTGAGACATAAAGATCATAATTGCTAATGCATTTACAAACCCTATCATTACCGAACGTGGTATGAACTTCATGAGTCTACCAATTTTGAGAATACCTAATATTAACTGTATAATACCCATGAGTATAGTTGCTGCAAATAAATAATCGACGCCATATTCTTTTACTAAAGGTGTTACAATAAGCGCAACAGCTCCTGCAGCTCCAGATATCATAGCAGGTCTACCACCTACAATTGAAGTTATCGTAGCAATAATAAAAGCAGCATACAATCCTACCATTGGATCTACACCTGCAATTATAGAAAATGCAATGGCTTCAGGCATAAGCGCTAGTGCTACAACGATACCTGCTAGTAAATTTTTCCCTGGATTAGAAAACCATTCTTCTATATAAGTTTTTAACATCATACATACTCCTATTTTTTTCAATAGAGTTATTATAAACAAAAAAGTTTCATATGTATACATTTATGAAACTATTGAGGTGAAATTTATGAATTACGGTTATATTAGACCCATTGAATTACATGATACGATTGCTGAACAGCATTCAAAGTTAAGCAAATTTTCTTTAACAATTATTGAAGAATCTCATGCTCAAACTGAAATAAGAAAAGAATTAAATACTTTATTTTATAGTAAATTACAAAGTGGGGATGTATTATACATAACTGATTTGTGTATTCTTGCAGATACCTCATACCAATTAGAAGAATTAATTGCGATTGCCCAGGAAATGAATGTAGAAATTTATATTATTAATGCTGAAGTAACGATTAGCCAAAATAAGCATATGAATTTTAATAAATTTTTAAATCTACTAAACCAGTTTCAAAGCGATATGATTAAATTTAGAACTAAGTCAGGTATCGCAAAAGCCAAAACAGAAGGTAAGACTATAGGAAGACCAAAGCGAAATGATATTAATTTAAAAAACGCAATCGATATGTATCACTCTAAGAAGTATACTTTAGAAGAAATTAAAGAGGCGACAAACATTAGTAGAGCGACATTATATAGACATTTAAATAAATAACAATTATAAGCTAAGTCATAAATAAGGTTTTTTGAAAATATGAGATAAGTCATAGATTAAGTCGGAAGTTAATCTATGAGTTCGGTCAAGTTGTTGATTAACTCCATCATTAATCTAAGACATACTCAAAATTAACACCATTCAATGAAAAGAGCCGGGGACTTAAATGATTTTCATAAAAAATAAGAGCAGAAATTCAATTTTAATAATGAATTTCTGCTCTTATTAAATTTCTAGGACAATTACGTCTTAGCCAACCATCATTTCATTCTACTTCATTATACCTGCGTCTTTATCGTGCACGCCGTGTTTGTAGTAATCTATTTCTTCTGGTTCTAATGGTTTTTTTCCTCTTATAATATCTGCTGCTTTTTCTGCTAGCATCAATACTGGTGCGTGGATATTACCATTTGTTGTACGTGGCATTGCTGATGCGTCTACTACTCGTAGATTTTCCATACCGTGTACTTTCATTGTTAATGGGTCTACAACAGCCATTGGGTCTGATGCTGGTCCCATTTTAGCACTACATGATGGGTGTAATGCTGTTTCTGCATCTTTCTTAACCCATTCTAAAATTTCTTCGTCTGTTTGTACTGATGGTCCTGGTGATATTTCTCCGTCATTAAATCGTGCTAATGCCGGTTGAGCTAGAATGTTTCTTGCTACTTTAATTGCTTCTATCCATTCTTGCTCGTCTTCTTTTGTTGATAAATAGTTAAATACGAATTTTGGTTTTACGAATGGGTCTTTAGATTTAATCTTCAGACTACCTCTTGAGTTAGAATACATAGGTCCAATATGTACTTGGAAACCATGTTTTGTATCTGCTTTTTGTCCGTCATAACGTACTGCAAGAGGTAAGAAATGGAACATTAAGTTTGGATAATCTACTTCGTTGTTTGATCTCACAAATCCTCCACCTTCAAAGTGGTTACTTGCTGCTGGTCCTTTACGTCCAAATATCCATTGTAAACCAATGAAAGGCATTTTAAATTTATTTAAACTTGGTTGTTGTGAAACTGGTACAGAAGATGCATGTTGAACATAAACTTCTAAATGGTCTTCAAAGTTTTCACCTACACCTGGTAAATGTACGCGCGTTTCGATGCCTAGTGAGTTTAAATGTTCTGAATCACCGATGCCAGAAAGTTGTAGTAGTTGTGGTGTATTGAATGCCCCACCTGATAAAATAACTTCTCCAGCTCCTACAGTATGTTTCTTACCATTTTTCTTAAACGTAACGCCTGTCGCTCTTCTACCTTCGTAATTAATTTCTGTTACAAAAGCTCTTGTTTGTACTGTTAAATTTTTACGTTTCATAGCTGGTCTTAAATAAGCAAGTGAAGCTGAAATTCTTCTACCGTTATGAATTTGACTATCAAATGGTCCAAATCCTTCTTGTCTAAATCCATTCACATCAGGTGTTTTATTAAATCCTGCTTCTACACCCGCTTCAAAAAATGCTTGGAACAATGGATTTGTTGCTGGGCCTCTTCTTAATTTAATTGGACCATTATGACCACGGTATTGATCTGATTTATCTGCACCATATGCTTTTTCTAATCTTTTGAAGTATGGTAAACAATTAGCGAATTTCCAACTTTCCATGCCTTCTGGTTCTCCCCATCCTTCATAGTCCATAGGGTTACCACGTTGATAAATCATTCCGTTGATCGAACTAGATCCACCTAATACTTTACCTCTTGTATGTGCAACTTTTCTACCACCCATATGAGGTTCTCCATCTGTTTCATATTTCCAGTCATAGAAACGATTACCTGATGGATACATAAGAGCTGCTGGCATTTGAATTAACAAATCCCAAGCATAGTCACTTCTACCAGCTTCTAATACTAATACTGTTTTATCTTTATCTTCACTTAAACGACTTCCTAATACTGAACCGGCACTTCCGCCACCGATAATTATATAATCATAAGACTTCTCCATGCTTTAATATCCTCCTATATTTTCAATAATCATTGTTGTTTTTATTTGCTAAACCAATTCACTGGTTCAGGTTGTATATTTGTATAAATGTGTTTAGAAATAATATATTCTTCTAATCCTTCTTTACCTAACTCTCTACCGATACCAGATTGTTTATATCCACCCCATGGTGCTTGTGCAAAATAAGGATGGAAATCATTAATCCAAACCGTACCCATTTTCAATTTGTTAGCGATTCTATTTGCTTTGCCTATATCTTGAGTAAATACGCCTCCAGCTAATCCATAAATTGAATCATTAGCTAGTTCGATTGCTTCTTGTTCTGAAGAGAATCCTTCAATTGTTACAACTGGACCAAACACTTCTTCTTGAACAATTCTCATTGAAGTATCACAGTTTGTAATAACAGTAGGTTCAAAGAAGAAACCATCTTGTAAGTCGGCTCTTTCTGGACGTTTACCACCAGCGGCAATTGTTGTCCCTTCTTCTTTAGCAACTTCTATATATTTTTCAACTTTTCCTCTATGTTCTGCTGAAATTAGAGGACCCATTTCAGTTTCTTTATCAAAACCATTACCAATTTTAATTTTGTTTACTCTATCAACTAACGCTTCTTCAAATTGCGCTTTAATATCATTGTGTACGATTATGCGTGAACCAGCTGAACAAACTTGACCAGCGTGGAAATATCCACCGTTTAATGCTTGATCAACAGCTAACTCTAAATCTGCATCATCAAAGATAATGTTTGGATTTTTACCACCTAATTCAAGCGCAATGTTCGTTACATTGTCTGCTGCGCGTTTCATAATGTGTTTACCAGTTTCAATACCACCAGTAAATGAAACAAGGTCAACTTCTTTATGAGATGATAATACGTCACCAACTTCTGAACCTTTACCAAGTACGAGGTTAATCACGCCATTTGGAAAACCAACTTGTTCCATTAATTCAAATATACGAATTGTTGTTAACGGTGTAATTTCACTTGGCTTCATAACTAATGAACAACCCGTTACAAGAGCTGGAGCAATTTTCCATGAAGCTTGAAGTAATGGATAATTCCAAGGTGTAATTTGAGTTACAACACCAACAGGTTCTTTAACTATTTTACTTTCTGAATTAGGAATAGGTGATTCAATAATTTCTCCACCATCATTTCCTGCTAACCCAGCAAAATACATAAACACATTATGAATATCATCCATATCTGCAAATGATTCTTCTAATGTCTTACCAGTGTCTAACGTTTCAAGAGTCGCGAGCTCTTCTTTATGTTCTTTTATTAAATCTGCTATTTCTCTAACTTTTTGACTTCTATTCTCGCTCGTCTCGTGTGACCATTCTCCTGATTCAAATGACTTTCTTGCAGCCAATACAGCTTGCTCAGCGTCTTCTTTAGTACCTTCTGAGACTGAAATCACTACTTCTTGATTATATGGATTAACGATGTCACGAGTCGCTTTGTTTGAAGCTTCGACCCAGTCACCATTAATAAATTGACGTCTTGATAAACGATCTATATATTCCATTTAAATTACCTCCGTTAACTTTGTTAAATTTTTATTTAACGAACTTTACAAACTTATGTTAGCATATAAATATAAAAGGCGTCAAATCTTCAATATCAAATTAAAATCATAACTTTATACAGGTATTACAAATAGACAAGTAAGGGAAAAGCAACTACAATTTAAAAGAATTCATGGTACAATTAAAGTAATTATTGGAGGTGTATGTAGTGGTACGTTCAGATAACTACAAAAAACAATTAGACCAAGCTAAAGACATCGTTATAAATGGAATTGGAGAAACGATGGATTTATATGGTATTAACCGTAGTGTTGGTAATTTATATGGCACGATGGTATTTGAAGGTAGTATGACACTTGATGAAATGCGCGAACAACTCCAAATGAGTAAACCGAGTATGAGCGCTGGTGTTAAGAAACTACAGGAGTTTGATATCGTCAAACAACAATTTACAAGAGGTAGCAGAAAACAACACTTTATAGCTGAGAAAGACTTCTTTATTTTCTTTAATAACTTCTTCTCAAGAAAATGGGATCGAGAAATATCTATTAATATGGATTCAGTTAAAGATGCAGAAGTATTACTAAAAAAAGTTATTGAAGCTGATGGTGTTGATGAAGATACTAAAGAAGAAGCAACTATCATATATAAACAATTAGAAGACTACAAAGTTTATTACGAATGGTTATCGAATATTAGTAGCGCTATTAAAACAGGAGAAATATACAAATATTTCCCTATACCAGAACGTGAAGATAAATAAAGTATTGAAGTTATTTCCAAAGTGAAATTTGATACTGTTTAAATCTGGAATAATCTGGGGTAATCCGGGCGAATCGCACGAAGACTTCTGAGTTATCGTGCGATTCATCTGAAATCTATACTCAACTAAAAAAGCAGAGAAAATTCTTAAATACTAAGAATTTTCTCTGCTTTTTATATTACCTATTATAAATATTGATTTTCTTTTAAGTATGACACGATTTTATTTACTGACTCTTCAATACTTTCGTGTTCTGTATCGATTACAATTTCCGGATTAGATGGTTCTTCATATGGTGCATTAATGCCTGTAAATTCTTTAATTTCACCACTTCTTGCTTTTTTATATAAACCTTTAGGGTCTCTTGACTCACATTCATCTAAGCTACATTTTGTGAACACTTCAATAAACTCTCCGTCTTCTAGAATGTTTCTTACGATGTCTCGATCTTCTTTATATGGTGAGATGAATGCTGTCATTGTTGCAACACCCGCATCTACCATAAGTTTACCTACTTCTCCTATACGACGAATATTTTCTTTTCTATCTTCTGGACTGAATCCAAGATTTTGATTTAATCCGTGACGTATATTATCTCCATCTAAACGATATGATGTTATTTTTTGTTCAAACAATGCTTTTTCTAATGCTACTGAAATTGTTGATTTACCTGATCCTGATAAACCTGTAAACCAAATAACGACACTTTTATGACCATTTCTTTCTTGTCGTTGTTCTTTTGTTACTTCTGAATCATGCCATGTAATATTTGTTGACGCGCTCATTGTTTCACTCCTCAAGAAATTAGTTTTGTTTCAAGCCTTTAATTAATACATCTGCTACTTCTGGTCTTGAAAATTCTTTCGGTAATTGTTCTCCATTACGCAATTTCTCTCTTACTTTTGTTCCGCTTAAGTGGACATGATTTGATTTATCATGTGGACAAGTTTTAGCTGTTGTCATATTGTCACAAACAGTACAGAAAAATGCATGTTCAAACTTAAAGATTTGAATGCCAATTTCATCTTCATATTGTGAGATTAATTCTTGTGCATCATAAGTTCCATAATAATCGCCTACTCCAGCGTGATCACGACCGACAATAAAGTGTGTACAGCCATAGTTTTTACGTACTAATGCATGCAAAATTGCTTCACGTGGTCCCGCATATCTCATAGCTGCTGGATATATAACAAGTCTTGTTCTTTCTTCAGGGTAATAATGTTTCAAAATGACTTGATAACTTTCCATTCTAATTTCTGCTGAAATATCGTCAGATTTTGTTTCACCAACGAGTGGATTTAATAATAATCCGTCTACTGATTCAAGTGCTATTTTTTGAATATATTCATGTGCACGATGAACAGGGTTTCTTGTTTGGAATCCAACAACTGTTTTCCATCCTAAATCTTTAAATAATGCTCTTGTTTCACTTGGGTCTAAATGGAAATCACTAAATTCATCGTGTTTAGGACGATCTACTAATTGAATAGGTCCTCCAAGATATACATTCCCTTTTTCATATACAAGCTTAACACCTGGATGATCTACATCTGTTGTGCCATATACATTTTGAGCTTCTTTTTCTTTATCGTACGTATATTTCTCTTCAAGCTTTAACACACCATAAAGATGATTATCTTCACCATATAACGCGATGTTAGAACCTATTTCAAAGTTATTTGCTTCTTCTTCTGTTACAGGCAATGTAATCGGAATGCTCCAAACTAGCCCATTTTCTAGACGTACATTTTCCACTACACTTACGTAATCTTTTTCACCTAAAAAGCCTGTTAATGGACTGAATCCACCTATTGCAATCAGTTCTAAATCTGATAAACTCCAAGGATTTAAAGTTAACTTAGAGAATGACTCTGCTGCTTCAATTAATTGTTCTCTTTCTTCACATGTAACTTGACGGTTGATCAATTCACCACCATGAGGCTTAATTGTTTCGCTAATTTGTTGAGTTGCTGATACCATTCTGATTCACTCCTATTAATTTATTTGATCTACTTCTTTTGATTTTTGATTTTGAATGTTGAAAGGAAATTTATTATGTTGGTAAAGCGTAAATAATACGAGACCTAACCATGCAACGACAATTCCTATCTTAACTATATAGACTGTTGTTTCATTACTTACAAAACTGCCTAATAACACACTGCTATTTGTAAAAATAATAAGTCCGCCTACAAGTACTGCTAGAACATATACTGGCAAAGTCTTTACTAACCAAGCTGAAAATGGTGCTGCAACTACGCCACCAAATGCTAATGCCACAACCAATAATATGCTAATTTGACTCCATCCAAGGAAAATGATAAATCCTAATGATGTAGAAATTGTTACAAAAAATTCACTCGCTGAAACTGTACCTATAACATATCTCGGTTCTATTTGATTTCTAGATAACAGTAATGGTGTATTGACTGGTCCCCAGCCTCCTCCACCAATTGCATCTAAAAATCCTGCTACAGCACCTTGAGGAACAAGTATAAATCCTGATAACTTTCCACCATTCAGTTTATTATTTTGTTGTTTTTTAAAAACAAACTGATAAATAATGTAGACTCCCATAGATAATAAAAATATTGCTATAAAAGGTTTTATAAAATCACTATGTAGATTGCTGAGTACACCTGCACCAATAAAACCTGTGATGGCACCAGGTAACGCCAGCTTTAAAATAATGCTTTTATCTACATTTTTAAATTTCAAATGAGAAATACCAGATGCTGCTGTTGTTGCAACTTCAGAAAAATGAATCGTTGCTGATGCGATTGCTGGAGCAACACCAAATGTTAATAATAATGAAGAAGAAGTTGCACCAAATCCCATCCCGAGAGAACCATCAATTAATTGAGCTAAAAATCCTACAATCGCAAATATTGTTAGTTTTCGCATATACTACTCCTCTCTTGTTCTCTTTTTAGGTTGTCGTCTTAACCAATTTATTAATTTGTTTTGTTCATCTTTATCAAAATATTGATCAGATAATATAGATTCTAACAATTGGTTTTTTTCTGTTTTTTCTAGGTTTAATGATTTAATAATTATGCGACTTTCAAATAAAAATTCTACGTATTCTTCATAATCAACAGGATATTGCTTCTCTAAATCATCCAAAATATTACTTACTAACTTTGGACTCGCACCAGTTGATGTCACGCTTATTTGTAATTTCCCTCGTTTTAATGTCCCAGGAAATATAACATTTCCGACTTGTGCATCACTGACCATATTTATAAGACTATGTTTCGGGGCTGACTTTTTAATAACATCGTTTACCTCTTGTTGATTTGTAGCAGATATAATAAAGTCGGCATCTTCCAGATCTGATGATTCGAATATCTTTTTCTTCCATATTATTTTTTCATCAAGATAAAGTTGAAATAAGTCTTCTGTGAGTTCTGGGCTAATAACGTGAATCACAGCATCGCTTTCAAGTATGGCTTTCACTCTTCGTTCTGCTATTTTTCCACCGCCGATAACTTTGACTTGCTTATCTGTAAAATCAATATTGAGCGGAACATATGCCAATAGAAATCACCCTTTATTCATATATTCAAACTTTTTCAGTAGTAAGCGTTTCAAGAACACGGTCTTTCAATGCTTCTTGTATAGAAGGATGATGACCTAAGTGTTTACAAACGATAATGTCACTGTTCATATTATGTTCTTTAGCTGTTTTCTCTATGTGACGCTCTAACACGCCTGTGAACCAAAGATATGGTGCTATGAATATTTGTGAATGTTCAGCTTGTAATGCTACTTGTAACGCATCTTCAAATGATGGCTCACACGCAGCTAAGTAACAAACTTCTACATTTTCAAATTCTGTCGTTTCATATAATGCTTTGCCAATAGCCGTTATATCTATTTTAGTTTGAGGGTTATAACTTCCTCTCCCTACAACAAGTAGTTTTGCGTCTTTTTTGATTGAAATATTCGTTTCTTGAATGCGTTCATTCAGAATAGCTGATAATCTTGGTTGAACACCTAAAGGCTTTCCATAAGTAAATGTAACTTCAGGATGTTTTTTCTTTATTTCATCAATTTCATTCGGTATATCTTTAAAGTAATGACCTGCACTGAGCAATAATACGGGTATAACAGAAATTTCAGTAGCACCATTGTCTATTAATTTTTTTACACCTTGTTGAATATCTGGTTGTGCTAACTCTAAGAAGCAAATCTCCTGTAGAGGAATATCTATTTTCTTTTTAACTGAGTCTATAAAAGTAATAGCTTCTTCTGTTGCTTCTTTAATTCTGCTACCATGACTGACATATAATACGCCTATCATTGTATCCCTCCAGTATTAATAAATGAGTTGTGGAACCTGTTGTTCGTTCGCTACTTCTTCAAACCAACTCATTTTTTCTCTTAGTTTGACGACTTCTCCAATGACAATCATTGCAGGATTTTTAACATGTTTTGATTTAGTGACAATATCATCCAAAGTACCAGTTACAGTTAATTGATGATTTGATGTGCCACAATGTATTAATGCAACAGGTGTATCAGAACTTCTACCATGTTTAACTAACAATCTTTTAATTTCTGGTAGCTTTTTGACGCCCATATAAATACAAAGTGTTTCTGGTCCTAAAGCTAAATGTTTCCAATATTCGTCTTCATCTATAGAATCCTTCATCACGCCTGTTATAAAAGCAACCGACGAGCTGTAATCTCTATGTGTAACAGGGATTCCGGCATAAGCTGGTGCTGCAACACCAGCTGTAATACCAGGAACTACTTCAAATTGAATATCATAATTTTTTAATGTTTCCGCTTCTTCACCGCCACGACCAAATATAAATGGATCTCCACCTTTTAATCGTGTTACGGTATGACCTTCTAAAGATAACTTCACAAGTAATTCATTAATTTCGTCTTGCGTTAATGAGTGATTTTTAGGGCTTTTTCCACAATAAATCATTTTTGTATCTTCAGTTGCATATTCAAGTAACGCTTTATTAACAAGTCGATCATATAGAATGACATTGGACTGTTTAATTGCTTTAATACCTTTAACTGTTATTAGATCTGGATCACCTGGTCCAGCACCAACTAAGAATACTTTGCCCATGCTTCCACCCCTTTTCTGTTTAACTATGAAAGTCTTGTCCTGAGTGCACTTCTTTTATAATGCCTTTACGGATAACAAAGTCTCCAAAGTGTTCACCATCATTTTTTTCTTTACCATATTGAATAATAATTGGTCTTAAACTTTCTAAAATTTCATCTTCACCTATATTTTCTTTATATAGTTTATTTAGACGGTCTCCAGAGAATCCACCACCAAGATACATGTTGTATTTACCTGGTGCTTTACCGATAAATGCAATTTCAGCTAGAGCTGGTCTTGCACAACCGTTAGGACAACCTGTCATACGAATTGTAATTTCTTCTTCATTTAAACCCGCTTCATCTAAAAGACCTTCAATTTTATTAATAAGTGTAGGTAAATAACGTTCTGATTCAGCCATTGCTAAACCACAAGTTGGAAAGGCTACACATGCCATTGAATTTCTTCTAAGCCCTGTATAATTTTCTCCATCTGTAATACCATATTTATCTATAATTTTTTGAATTTGAGCCTTTTTACTTTTGGCTACATTAGCAATAATTAAGTTTTGGTTCGGAGTTAAACGGAAATCTCCTGTATGGATTTCAGCAATTTCTCTTAAAGCTGTTTTTAACTTGTAGTCTTGTGTATCTTTCACACGGCCATTTTGAATAAATAATGTAAAATGCCATTTGCCACTACCTTCAGTCCACCCGTAACGATCTCCATTATGTTTAAAATCGAATGGTCTTGGTTCTTCAATTTCCCAACCTAATCTTGTATTTAATTCTTCACGAATCCAATCTACACCTAGTCGGTCAACTGTATATTTAAATCGTGCATTTGTTCTATCTTCTCTATTACCGTGGTCTCTTTGTATTGTTAATAGTTTCTCACAAACATCTATCGCTTCTTCTTTAGGGAAGTAACCAAGCAATCTACCTACTTGAGGGTATGTCTTCGTATTACCGTGTTTCATACCCATTCCACCGCCAACAGTGACATTAAATCCAACTAATTGGTCATCTTCAATTATTGAAATGAGTCCAATATCTTGTGAATAAACATCTATATCATTTGAAGGTGGAACAGCGATACCGATTTTAAATTTTCTAGGCAAATAAGTCTTACCATACATCGGTTCTACTTCTTCTTTAGTATCAACTATTTTCTCATCATCTAACCAAATTTCATGATACGCTCCGGTTTGTGGTGATAAATGATCACTAATATCTGTTGCAAGTTTATCCACTTCTTTATGTACACCTGATTGATATGGATTTGGGTTACACATAACATTTCTGTTTACGTCACCACATGCAGCTAAAGAATCCATAACTGCGTGATGAATACTTTGCATAGAGCTTTTTAAATTTCTTTTTAAAATTCCGTGAAATTGAAATGCTTGTCTCGTTGTTAATTTGATTGTGTCATTTGCATATTCTGTAGAAATATCATCCATTGCAAGCCATTGATCAGCTGTTGCTGTACCACCTGGAACTCTAACTCTAATCATGAAACTATAAGCAGGTTCTAGCTTTTGTTTACGACGCTCGTCACGGATATCTCTATCATCTTGCATATAACTTCCGTGGAATTTCAGCAATTTTGTATCGTCTTCTGCTATTGCTCCTGTTATTTCATCAGATAAACCTTCTTTAATTGTTCCTCTTAAATAATTACTTCTATTTTTAATGTGTTCCATTTCATCTAATTTTTCGGATAAATTAGTTTGAGTGCTCACAATAATGCCCCCCTCTTAATAAATATCTCTTTGATATCTTCTGTCTTTTTTCATTTGAGTTAAAAAGTCTTCTGCTTCTTCTTCGTTATAATGTCCTTCTTTTTGAATCACATTCAAAATGGATTGATGTACATCTTTGGCCATGCACTTTTCATCTCCACAAACATATAAAGCAGCGCCTTCTTGAATCCATTGATAAAATTCTTTACTATTTTCTTCAATTCGATGTTGTACATACACTTTCTCTTCAGAATCTCTAGAGAATGCCACGCTCAATTTATCAAGCACGCCATCTTTTAACCAACCTTGCCATTCTGTTTGATATAAAAAGTCTGTTGTAAAATGTTGTTCTCCAAAGAATAACCATGCTTTATTATTAAGTTCTAATTCTTCTTTTTCTTGAATATAAGATCTAAATGGTGCTACGCCTGTACCAGGACCAATCATGATAACAGGTGTTTCATTCGTTTTAGGAAACTTGAAGTTTGGATTCTTTTTCAAATAAATTGGTACAGTATCGCCAGGTTCTAATCGTTCAGCGAATTGTACTGAGCAAACACCGTTTCTATCTCGTTCATTTGCATGATATCGAACGGCACCAATTGTAAGATGTACTTCTTCTGGTGTAGCTTGATAACTACTAGCAATTGAATATTCTCTAGCAGGTAATTTTCGTAAAATCTGATGTAGTGCATCTGGTTGTAAGTCTTCTGGTGGAAAGTCATTAATTAAATCGATTAAATCGCGACCTTCAACATAACCGTATATCCAACGGTCTTTTTTTACTTTTTCAGATAACACGTCGTTCCCAAAAATATTAGCTGCTTTTGTAACAATTGGTTTTGTAAGTTTCGTAATTTCAAAATGATTTGTCAGTGCATCACGGAGCGTTAATGTATCACCCGCATCATTTATAGGAACACTCTCATCTGGATTCCAAACGAGTGTTTCAATTAAGTCTGATACTACTTCAGGGTCATTTTTAGGGAATATACCAATGCAATCTCCTGGTTCAAAGGAGTCGGTGAAACCTTCTAAAGATAGTTCGATATGTCTCACTTCCTTATTTGAACCTCTACCATTTAAATTGATGTTCTCAAGTATTTCAGCTTCATATGGATTAGATCTTGAATACGTTTGAGTAGCAGATATATCTTCAGGGTCAACTTTAACTGGTTCAGTTGATTCATGACCTGATACATGACCTATAGAATTTAAGATACCTTCCATCCATTTTTCTGCTGGTTCATCAAAGTCTAAGTCACAATCGACTCTTGAATGTAATCTCTCTGCACCAAGTTCTTCTAGTCTATTATCAAAATCTTTACCAGTTTGACAGAAGAATTCATAAGACTCATCTCCTAAAGCTAAGACAGAATACCTTAAGTCATTTAACTTAGGCGCCTTACGACTATGTATAAACTCATGGAAAGTGATCGCATTATCTGGTGGATCACCTTCACCATGAGTTGCAGTAATAATAAATAAATCTTCGACTTTCTTTAAATCTTTCGGTTTAAAATCTTCCATACATGCAAGATTAACTTTGAAATCTTTTTCTTTTAATTTACTTTCTAATGTTTCTGCTAATCCTTGAGCATTTCCTGTTTCAGAACCAAACAATATTGTGATTTCTCGTGTTTTTGGTTTTGGTTCATTACTAACTGGTGCTGCTGTTTCAACTATTGATGCACTTGGTTCATTACTTTGGGCAGCTGCCGCTGATAAGTAACCACTAAACCAAATCTTTTGCTCCTTAGTAAGTGTTGAAAGTACTTGATTTAGCTTTTCTGACTGTTCTTGATTAAATGGGCTATTTGTTACTGTTAATTCCAAAAATGTCACCTCATCCTGTCCAATTTTTATTTTCATTTTTACTATTCATATAGGAATAGTATGTTTTATACTTAAAAAAAGACTATAAAAAATCTTTTAATGAGATACTTTATTTAGGCTTACTATTTGCTGTATGCAAACCACATTCAGTTTTATTAAAATTATTCCATCTTCCTTCACGTGAATCCCCTGAAGACGAAACTTGTGATGTACAAGGTATACATCCGATACTTGGATAATTGAAATCATGCAATTCGTTATAAGTTAAATCATGGCGTTCCATATACGCCCAAACATCATCCCATGTCCAATAAATTAAAGGACAAACTTTAATAGATTTAAATCTTTCATCTTTATTAATAAAGTCAGTGTTTTGTCTACTAGGTGATTGTTCTCTTCTCAATCCTGAAACCCAAGCTGTCGCACCAGAAAGTACTTCTTCTAAAGGTTTAATTTTTCTTATATAACAACATTGATTTGGATCACTAGTCCACAAAGCTGGTTCATATTGATCAGCTTGCTGTTCTAATGTTAGATCTGGTTTTTTTAATTCGATATTCAACGAAGGATATCTTTCTTTAACACGATCAATTAAGTCATATGTTTCTTGAAAATGTAAATCCGTATCTAAAAATACGATTTTCGCATCTTTTTTAACTTTTGAAATTAAATCTATCAAAATCATACCTTCTGCACCAAAACTACATGAATATACTATAGAATCTCCATAATGTTCATAGGCCCATTTTATGATTTGATAAGCACCTTTAGTTTCATCATCAATATTAATGTCTTTAAAAGGATCTGTGTCAAAACGTTCATAAGTCAACACTTCTGTCATGATATACAACGTCCTCCTTATGTTTATTTCTAAAGCTTTTCTATCTAAAAACCACCTAAAAACGATAAAATATTTTAAGCAGATAGGATTACTATGAAATAATAAATTATGCTCATTAGCATACCCGATACAAAATATGATGTCAACTTTTCTTTTTTAATTTTCAGTTAATTTTACAAATAAAAAAAGTTCGTAATTCATCTGAATTACGAATTTTTTTCAATCTATAAATTATCGTCTTCTTTTTTCTCACTTACTTGAACAATCCTTAATGAACGTCTTTCTACTGCTTTTAGTTTATCTGCACGTTCCTCTAATTTAATCCGATCACCATTTAATGTTCGTATAAATGAAATCATCATCATAACAAATATTATGGTTAAGGGAACACTGGCTAAAATTGAAGCTGTCTTCAATACATCCAATGCTCGTTCTCCACCTACCAACATTAGGGAGAATGGTAATAAACATAAAGCGAAAGCCCAGAATAAACGATTTGCTTTTAATGGTTCATCTATCACTTTCTTTTGAGTTGCTGCTGCTAATATATAAGAGCCTGAATCAAATGTAGTAGCTAAATATAAGAATGCTGATATTAAGAATAAAACAATCATCGCTTTTGGAAACGGTAATTGATGCATTACTTCTATAATAGTGGCTTCTGCACTATGCTGATTCAAGAATTGAATGACATCAAACTGGCCAGAAATTTGTAGAAATACTGCATAGTTCCCAAAAATACCGAAGAACAATACACAACCTAATGTTCCATATATAATTGTCCCTAAGACAACTTCTTTCAAAGTACGTCCTTTAGAAATCCTTGCAATAAACAGACCTATAAATGGTGCATATACTAACCACCATGACCAATAGAATATCGTCCAATCTTGTGGGAAGTTCGTCTCTTCTCTTTTCCCAATTCCACCAAACGGTTCTAACCAAGTAGCCATTTGGAAGAAGTTTTTAAGCATATTACCAAATCCTGAAACAGTCGTTTCCATTATAAATACTGTAGGACCAACAATAAGTACAATACCTAAAATTAAGAAAGTTAACCAAACATTAATATCACTTAATTTTTGTATGCCTTTTTTAAGGCCAGTATACGAACTAAATGCAAATATAACTGTGATGATCAGTAAGATTACACTTCTCATGACCATATTTTCACCATCTAGTCCGGTTAACCTTTCTATACCTGCTGAAATTAATGGTACACCAAGTGCTAAAGATGTAGCTGCACCACCGAGCAAACCAAAAATAAATAAAATATCGACAATTTTACCTGGTAATTTGTCTGTTTGTCCCTTTAATATTGGTCTACACGCCTGACTAATTTTATAAATTGGTTTTTTCTTAACAAATACTAAATAACCAATAGGCAATGCTGGTAACACATATATAGCCCAAGCAATTGGACCCCAGTGGAACATGCCATACATCGTTGCATATTGGAGTGCTTCGTCAGTCATACCACTTGCACCATATGGCGGTACTTGATAGTAATATGCCCATTCAATTACACCCCAGTAAAGTATATCTGAACCTATACCTGCGCAAAATAGCATAGAAATCCAACTAAAATTATTGAACTCAGGTTTGTCACTTGCTTTACCTAAAGTTACATTCCCATATTTACCAAACGCTATGTATAATACAAACGCAAAAACAATTAGACCAAGTGTTAAATACCAAGGACCTAATGTATTGGATATCATATCATTAATACTTGTTATCACTTCTTGACTAGCTTTCGGGAAAACCATCATTGGTATAACTGCGATAAGCAATACAGCTACAGTCCCGTAAAATGTCCACCAGTCCATTACTTTATGTTTCTTCACTTCTGAACACTCCTCGTTGTCGATTAATGTACATCGTCAATATAATCACTTTTAATGAACACGATGATTTAAATCACATTGAAGACACTATAGAACTTTTAATAAAAATGCAAATTACATACAAAGGTAATTACGATTATTTATGAATAAATATATATAACGAAGCATTTTTAGCGATTATAAATATTGCTATACCAGTTGTGTTAAGTTATAATTTAACAAACTAAACAAATCTTTTTTACTTTCATTTAGTATATTTATACGTAATTTATGAATAAAAATTTATATAAAAATATTTTTCATTACGTCGTTTTGTTAATAAAAAAAGAAGTCATGGAAATTTCACACCATGACTTCACATTCTAAATATATGTCGTAATTAAGTACATGACCGGTAACATAATTGCACTTAAGACTGCAGTCAATATCATACCTATTGTACTAAATGCTCCAGCTTCAATATTAGCCTCTAATGCTTTTGCTGTTCCAAATGCATGTGAAGCATTTCCATAAGTTAAGCCTTTCGCTAAATCACTTTTAAATCTAGCTTTACTTATATAGAAATTACCTAATATACTGCCAATCAATCCAGTCGCAATGATAAACATGACAGTTAGTGTATCCGTTCCACCCATTTGATGAGAAACCTCTATCCCAACAGCTGCTGTCATAGATCTAGGCAATATCGTAACAATAGTCGAACTAGGATAACCCATTACATAAAGCACACTATAAATAACAATAAAATTAACCATAATACCTGTTAATACACTCGTTATAATAATCTTAAAGTTTGCGACAATTAATTTTCTATATTTATATAAAGGATACGCTAAACTCACAACAGAACAATCTAAAAATTGATGTATCCAAGAGCCACCCACCATATAGTCCTTATAGTTGAATCCTAGAATAAGTAATACACTCACAATCATGATAGAAGAAATGAGCGCTGGGTTAAGAAGAGGATGTTTATACTTCAGTTGTAATTTCTTAGCGATTATAAAACATGCTAGTGTTAAAAATATCATCGTAATTGTTTTTATAATCATGCTGTTTTCTCCTTATCTTTTTTATTTAACTTTAAAATCTTTTCACAAACATAACCTGATGACAATGCAACTAAACTCGTACTTACAATCAATAAAACGACCATAATAATGTAACTCAGTCCAATTTGATCAGCGATATCCATTACACCTACAATTGAAGGTACAAAAAATAGAATCATAACATTGATTAATTTATTAGCTCCAACCTCAATCCAATGCTCAGGTAAAATACCCGTTAATAGTAAGAAAAACAGAAACCCAAGACCAACAATGCTACCTGCAATCGGTATATGCAGTATCTCTTGTAGCCATTTTCCAACTTGCGTAATTATATATATCAAAGACACTTGAAATAATATCTTTATAAATAGTTTCACCATATAAACACAACCCTTTTAATAAATCGTTATAGACATCATTATATGACCATACGAACTATTAATAAAATACATATTATCGATTACACGCATTCCAATTTGGAATAGTTAGTCTAAAACAGAGCCTGTTATTGTAATGAACAAACTGATTTGATATAAAAACCCCCGAAGTTAGGCAAAAGTCTAACTCCGGGGGTTCTATTAAATTTTGATTGTCATTCTTATGTTGATCTTACTGGCAGAATTCTGAATTGTGCTCCTTAGAATGTTCTTACTGGCAGAATTCTGAATTATGCTCCTTAGAATGCGCTTACTGGCAGAATTCTGTATTGTGCTCCTTAGATTGCGCTTACTGGCAGAATTCTGAATTGTGCTCCTTAGATTGCTCTTACTGGCAGAATTCCGAATTGTGCTCCTTAGCGACAGCACTGCTTACGGACATTTCTCGGAATTTTGTCCCTTATGCTTATTTCCTATATAGGGAGTCTTTTAAAAATACTATCCATTCTTTTGTAACTTGATTGACGTAAGCGCCTTTTTTCCAGATGAGACCTAAGTGCCAATATATTTTCTCACCTTTCAGCTCAATCATTCTGACATCTTCACTCATTTGTTCTGCTATACTTCGAGGTACTATTGATAGCCCGAGTCCTCTTTCTATCATATTGCTTATAAATGTTAGCTGGGATATTTTGGCTACGGTTTTTGGATAAAATCCTTCTTTACGACAATTTTCTATAATCATATCTCTTAAGTAATAATCGTCATGAAATAATACAAATTCTTCTTCTCTCAGTTCACTAATTGAAACTTGTGATCTCTGTGCGAGTTTATGTAATTTGTTTACGACTAAAAATAGTTCTTCTTTATACAAGGCGACGCTATTATATTTTGAGGAGTCTACTGGCAATGTCGTCACGCCAATGTCTACTTCATCTTTATTTATATAGTGTTCTACGGCTTTACCGCCACCTTCAGTAACTTCATATGTGACGTTTGAGTATTTTTTATGAAAATTTTCAAGACTATCTGTTATGAGGTCAACTTTTATCATGGGTGATAATCCTAATCTTATATGCCCTCTTTGAACGTCAAAAATATCATTAAGTTCTAATGTTAAGTGATCAAATAGTGTTAAAAATTCTACGGCTTTTTCATAAAAAACTTCTCCCGTATCCGTCAGTTTAATATGTTTTTGTGAACGGTCAAAAAGTGTGACTTCAAATTCATTTTCAAGATTTTTAACTGCTTTACTTATTGTTGATTGTGCTACAAATAAATGTTCTGCAGCTTGTGTCATACCACCATTTCTGACAATCTCCACAAAATATTTTAACTGTTTAAATTCCATTTCTAGCACCTCTTTTCATGGATGTCATTACAAAATTAAAGCGAGAATATAAATACTATAATGATAATGATAGGTATAATATATCTCATTAAGAATTTCCATAATTTGAACCATTTTAGAGATAATTGATTACCAATTTGAAATTCTTTTTTCACAATTGCTTGGTCCATCCTAAATGAGATGAATACTGCAATAAGCAAACATCCAATTGGAAGTAATATATTACTCACTAAATAATCTGTTGCATCGAATATAGATCTTCCAAATATAGAAACATCTGCTAATACACCATATGATAACGAAGAAGGTATACAAGCAATAAATGTAAGTAAGCCAAGTATCCATACGATTTTTGTTCTAGATCTTTTGCCTTCTTTTTCTAAAGCAGAAATAATAATTTCAAACTGACTGAACGATGAAGTCAAAGTAGCAAATAAGAACAATAGTAAAAATAAAGTTAAAAATATTGATCCAAATGCCATTTGGCTAAATACATTAGGCAATACTATAAATAATAAACCTGGACCTTCTGCTGGCTCTAAAGAAAATGCATACACAACAGGGAAAATAGCCATACCTGCTAATATTGAAACTATAATATTCATCGCTGATACTGACGCAGCTGATGTTGGTAGACTCTCCTTTTTACTTAAATAAGAACTATATGTAACCATGCATGAAAATCCTACTGCTAATGAGAAGAATGATTGGCCGAGCGCATATAAGACACCTTCTGCTGAAAAATCTTCAAAATTAAAACTAAAGAAGAAAGATAGCCCTTCAGAAGCACCTTCTAAAGTAACCGCTCTTATAACAAGAATAATGAAAAAGATAAATAATAATGGCATTAAAATATTATTTGCTCGTTCAATACCTTTTTTAATTCCAAAGTTCAATACGATAACATTCATTAAAATAAATACAAATACACCAATCAATACAGTGAAAGGTTGTCCGATAATTTGTTCGAAGACTTTACCATAGTTTGCATCATCTGAAATAAGATTACCCGTTAAACCTAGTGCCGTATAAATCGTTATCCAACCACCTACAACACTGTAGAACGATAATAATAAGAAACAACCGATTACGCCAAGTCTACCAGTTATTCTCCAAGGTGATTTTGGCGCTAAAGAATCATAAGCCGCAACCGCCTCTTTACTCGTAGAACGCCCGATTATAAACTCTGATATTAACATTGGTAATCCAATAAATAGTGTAAATATAATAAATAATAATAAGAAGGCTCCACCACCGAATTGACCAGCAACATATGGAAATTTCCATATAGCCCCTATTCCGATTGCAGCACCAGCAGATGCCATAATAAAACCTAGTTTAGATGACCATTGATCTCTTTGATTATCCATGTTATCCCTCCATTCATGTCTATTAACTCTTTATTGAAGTATATCGTATAATTGTAGACTACACAGTAATAATTTAATGATTTTAACAATTAAGGCTGAGACAATTAATTTGTCCCAGCCTCAACTCTTGAAAAATATATTTAAAGTTCCTTTTTACCAAATTTCATTTTAAATGGTGCATAAATTAGTACTAAGATTAATACTAACCCTAAATAACCAATTAACGGATAGAATATTGCAACTAAGTCTGTAAATCCTACGAAGCTTAATCCTAAACCGACTATGACTGATACTATGTAAAATATTTTAAATGAATTTGTACCTACAAAAGTAAATCTAGAAGCAAATGCATAAAACATTCCCAATCCAGTATTAAATATCATACCAAATATCACAATCGCCATAAACACACCTAAGATAGGAGAAATTTCATTTACAATACCTAACATCGGCATATCTAGATCTCCTACTGTATCTAGTTTAGAGAAAATAGCTAAATGACTTAATATAATCATGACACCTAATGCAAGTCCACCTAATAATCCACCCATACCAGCGATTTTAGAATCTTTTTCAGCGCCACCCATAACAATAGCCATTGATGCACCTACTGCAGTATTAAATGATGCATAATTAATACCAGCTATAAACCAGTTTGGTAATGTAGAAGAGTATGAGTCAGATATTTTATTTAACTCAGCAAACGATGTATCTACTGTGAAGAAACTATAAACTGATATAATTACAATAAAGACAATAAGAAATGGTGTTATGTTTCCGATAACTTTAACGACACCTTCTACTTTCAACATACCTGCTAAAAGAATTAAAACCGTCATAATTAATGTACCGATAATAGGTGCTAAACCAAATTGTTGGCTTAAATTCGAACCTGCACCTGCTAACATTACGACACCTACACCAAACAGTGTAAAGATAATTACTAAATCAATAGTCCAACCGACTATACTTCCAAAAGCTGATTTACCAGTTACTTTATGTATAACTTCTTTATGTGAATCTGTCTTCATTTTACTTCCGAGCCAAACTAGCATCATACCTACATATGCAAACAGTGCTGTTGTTATGATACCTCCAAATATCCCCATAACCCCAAAACTCGTAAAATACTGTAGAACTTCTTGGCCAGATGCGAATCCAGCACCTACTATGACACCTATAAAAGCACTAGCTATCAAAAAAATTCTTTTCATAAATCTCACTCCCCTTAAATATACTATATCAAAGTTTAGTTCCGATTTTTCAATATTCAACCTATTTTTAGAGAAGAAAGACAATTATTTGAAATCGTTTTCATTTTATGATTTAATTTATTAGTTTAAATAACAATTTCATTATATAATGACAAATAACTCATAATCTAAATTGGAGATGTATAACATGAAATTAGAGAAAATGGACCATGTAGGAATTGTCATTGAAGATTTGGAAGAAGTTAAGCATTTTTTCAAAACTTTAGGTTTAGAATTAATTGGCGAACAAAATGTCAATGGTGAGTGGATTAATAACATATACGGAGTCGATGCAGTAGAAGCAACAATTGCTATGATGAAAGTCCACAATGGAGAAACCGCAATAGAGCTTATAAAATTCCATAACCAAGTAGAGACATCTAATGAAACTAAATACTTCCCCAAAAATATCGGTGCCAGTCATTTCGCATTTGCAATTCAAAATATTGAGCAAGTTGTCGAGAACTTGAAATCAACATCATCAAATATAATTGGAGAAATCATTCAATACGAAGACCTATATAAACTATGTTATATAAAAGGACCCGAAGGCATTTTTGTAGAATTAGCAGAAAAACTTTAATAACATATCACTTACAACTTCATAATACACCACCAAATATCCAACTAAAAAAAACATGACTTCTGCCCATTTTTATAAGCTGAAGTCATGTTTTTCATTATGCCCACCAAATATTATCTAGTGATTCGTTGATATTCACTGTCTGTAAGTTATGTGCTGCTTTTTGGAAGCCTTCTTCTACTGACATTATAGGATCTTCATGTTCTATACTTACGACATAATCATATCCATTTATTCTTAGTGCACTTATAATATCTCCCCATACTTGTGGGCTATGTCCATAACCGACTGTTCTAAATGTCCATGCTCTTGATTGGACTGAACTATATGGTTGCATGTCTGTTAATCCATACATATTGACATTTTCTTGATCAATATAAGTATCTTTTGCATGGAAATGATGTATTGCACCGGCTTTACCTAGTATTTTAATTGCTGCTATTGGATCTATACCTTGCCACCATAAATGACTCGGATCTAAGTTAGCACCTATTGCATCATTTGTTGCTTCTCTTAATTTCAACAATGTATATGGTGTATGTACTGAGAAACCTGCATGTAACTCGATACCAATTTTGACATTGTGATCTTTAGCAAATTTAGCCGCTTCTTTCCAATACGGGATTAGTTTTTTCTCCCATTGCCATTCTAGTATTTCAGAATAAGCTGTTGGCCAAGGTGTCACTGGCCAGTTTGGATGTTTCGAATCTTCGTCAGATCCAGGTACGCCTGAAAATGTATTAACAACTGGTACGCCTAGGATTGAAGCTAATTCGACTGTTTTAATAAATGTTTCATGTGCTTGTTTAGCATGCTCTTTATCTGGAGAAACTGGATTGTCATGACAACTAAAAGCACTAATTTCCAATCCTCTTTGTGTAATTGCATTCATAAACTCTGTTCTTTTATCTTCATTTTCTAGCAATTCATCTAAATTACAAAAATGATTACCAGGATTTCCTCCAGTACCAATTTCAACCATCTTTAATCCAGAATTTGCTACATGATCTAACATTTCTTCAAACGTTTTATCTTGAAAAAGCACTGTAAATACACCGATTTTCATATGTAACACCCCTTATAAATTTATTAAGACTCTATTCTTACACTTCTTCCCTCTTCACTACTTTGATAAATAGCATCTATTAATGAACTTACACGTCTTGCTTCTTCAGGCTTCACAACTAAATCTTCTAAACCTAAACAGCTGTTTACAAAGTTTAAAGATTGTCGTTGTGCTGCATTATCTTCATTATGTTCAGCGTATGCTTGTTCATTAAAAAATGTTCCAAATCGAGGTTGATATATTTCAAACGGATATACATTTAGACCGCCATCAACACCAGACATGCTTAAATGAATTTTATCTTCTTTAATATTTGCTGACCATGAACATTCAAATTGCATTGTTGACCCATCTTCAAAAGTGATAAAACTAGACACATGATCGTCTACTTCAAATGTTTCGTAATCAAATGTTCCCCAGTCATTTATTTGGTTTGGTGTTTTGCTTAATCGATTATAAGTCTTACCCAACACTTCCACCGGTTGAGCATCTTTTTGTAACCACATAGCAAGATCTAATAAGTGGCATCCATAATCTATAAGACTGCCTCCACCTTGAAGTTCTTTATTAGTAAAGACACCCCAACCTGGTACTTTACGTCTGCGTAATGCCTGTACTCTTGTTACGAGCGCATCTCCAACTACACCTTCTTCAATTGCACGATGAGCTGTTATTGCCGCATCTGTAAAACGATAATGATAACCAATTGCTAGCAATTTGCCAGAACGATTTGCCGCTTCAATCATCGCATCACATTCTTTACGATTCATTGCCATTGGTTTTTCACAAAATACATGCACACCTGCATTTAAAGCAGCAATACTGATTTCAGCATGGAATTTATTCGGCGTACATATAACGACAGCATCTACTTGTTTAAACATTTCATTATATTCCTCAAAAACATTCGTAATATTAAATTCTGAAGCTACTTTTTCAGACAATTCATAGTTAATATCTTGTACGCCTATTATTTCTACTAAGTGGTCTAATTTTTTAAAAGCTGGTATATGTCTGTTTTGTGCAATTCCACCAACACCGATGACACCTAATTTTAGTTTATTCATATTAGAAGTCTCCTATTTTATTTTTTGCTAATTTTCTCAAGAGGTTGTGCATTACCATATTGATGTTTAGGTGTATTTCTATTACACGCCCACTCAACTGCATTTTTAATAACTTGTTGAATTTCTTTATTATAATAAGTAGGATAGCTTTCATGACCTGGTCTAAAGTAGAAAATCTTACCATTACCACGCTTAAATGTTGCACCACTTCTAAAGACTTCTCCACCTTCAAACCAGCTTATAAATACTGTTTCATCTGGTGCAGGTATATCAAAATGTTCACCATACATCTCTTCTTTTTCTAACTCTATATATGAGTTGAGACCTTCTGTAATAGGATGTGTCGGATCTACTACCCAAAGTCTTTCCTTATCGTCAGCCTCGCGCCATTTTAAATCACACGTTGTTCCCATTAAGCTTTTAAAGATTTTTGAAAAATGACCTGAATGCAATACGATTAGACCCATGCCATCTAACACACGTTGTTTCACTTTAGTTACAATTTCATCTTTCACTTCATCATGTGCCTTATGTCCCCACCATATTAATACATCTGTATTAGCTAACACATCATCAGTTAAACCATGTTCAGGCTCATCCAATGTTGCTGTCTTAACTTCATGATTCTCACCTAAAAATTCTGCTATAACATTGTGAATACCATCCGGGTAAACAGCTTTAATTGTTTCACTTTCTACTTCATGTCTATATTCATTCCATACAGTTATATTCATTTTAATATCCCCTTTTATTAATCGAAGTATACAGCTTTACCTGTTTTTGCTGATTGATAAAGTGCTTCTAATATTTGCGTGATTACCATAGCTTCCTCTGGTTTAACAACTGGTTCAGTGTCATTTACGATACTATCAATCCAGCTACGCGCCTCTACTTCTGCCTCATCAACAGTTTCACCTTCATAAAAATCTACACCTTTATTTTCTAACTCTACATTTGTAGTGTATAAAGAACCGAACTCTTCACCATGAATTCTCAAACCGTCTTTCATATCAGCGCCACCTTCAGTACCTGAAAGTGCACATTTTGCTTCATCCACTTCTAATGAATTTAGCGCCCAACTTGATTCAAGAATAATTGTAGAACCATTTTTCATTTTAATAAAACCGAATGCGGAATCTTCAACTGTGAATTTCTTAGGATCCCATGGTCCCCATGCATTTGCAGCATTTTCCTTTTTGCCAAGCTTATGGAAAGTTGAGCCCATTACAGATTCAGGTTCATAATTATCCATCATCCATAATGTTAAATCTAAAGCATGTGTTCCAATATCAATTAAAGGTCCACCGCCTTGCTTTTCTTCATCTAAAAAGACACCCCAAGTAGGTACAGCTCTTCTACGTATAGCTTGAGCTTTACCATAATAAATATCACCTAAGTCTCCACGTTGTGTAGCTTTACGTAAATATTGACTGTCAGGTCTGAAACGATTTTGATAACCAATCGTTAATTTTTTACCATTACGTTTAGCAGCTTCAATCATCTCTTTCGCTTCTTCTGTAGTCTTAGCCATAGGTTTTTCACACATCACATGTTTACCAGCATCGAGTGAAGCAACCGTTAATGCTTTATGAGAACTGTTAGGTGTACATACGTGAATAACATCTATATCATCATTTTCCAACAATAATTTATAATTTTCGTACACTTTTGCATCATTTGTACCATATTGTTCTGCAGCAACTTGAGCTTTTTCAATTTCAATATCACAAAAAGCAACAATATTTACTTCACTTATCTTCTGCAAACTAGGTAAATGCTTTCCATTTGCAATACCACCGCAACCAATGATTCCAACATTTAAACTCATACGTACAGCCCCTTTTATGTATTTATAATAATTTATAGTAATCGCTTACATTAATATTCATATAACTATGTTAAAATAAAAAAGTTCAAAGACCAATGAATAACCCTCGTAAAGACATTTATATCTTACATCTGAATTTATTTTCAAAGACTGAAAATATTTTTAAATATTACCACACAATGAAACATACTAAGATTAGCTATGAAGAAATCTATGACGATAGATTTTTTCATAGCTATTTTTTATAGTTATAGAGAGAGGTAGACTGTGCGG
>NZ_JAJNIS010000016.1:0-50553 GCF_022386375.1 Mammaliicoccus sp. K-M42
TGGTTAAGCCAATCACTCTTTGAAGTACTATAAGTACTCAATTATTGGAATTAACGTTGACATATTGTCATTCAGTTTTCAATGTTCATTTCGTCTCACAAGAATCTATTATACACGCTTCTAAATTCGAAGTCAACAACTTTTTAAAATTAATTTTCAAAGTGTTTTGATGTGTTATTTATCTCTCGCTCACAAGATATAACTATACACGCTAAATCTAGTGAACTCAAGCATAAAAATTACACCAAAACAACCATTGTTCTCAAATATGATTATTTCTCAACATATTCTTTTAAATTATCGTATATTCTTTCAGCATCTTTGTAGCCTTGTTTATATAAAGCGTCTAATTTCTTAGGATTTTTCTCAATTCTATCTACTGATAACGAATCTGAAGGTCTTATTACGAATAAATTCCCTTTTTCTTCTTCCTCTTCTATCCATTCTAAAGTCTTATTGTAATGTTTATATCTAATGGCCATGAGATGATTCACTTTAGGATATGCTCTCAATCTAAAAACTCTAGAAAATCTACTTTGTTTTTTGCGATAGCCTTTAGGTCTTGTAAGAATAAGAACGTTTTTCTTATAACCTTCCTCAATCGTTTTATTCAAAGGTATAGGATTTACAACTCCTCCATCTAATAAAGTATGTCCTTTGTATTGAACAGGATTTGCCATCATAGGTAATGAACTCGTTGCCTGTAATGCAGTTAAAATAGAATCTTTAGTTTCTTTCTTATCAAAATATACAGCTTCTCCTGTTTCACAGTCAGTTGTTACAATAACAAATTCTTCTTCAGCTTGATCAAACTTTTCAAAATCAAAGGGTTCTAAATAAGTAGGTATATAGTGATACACAAAATCCATTCCAAATATTTCTTTTCTCTTCACATAGTTGGAAAGGGAAATATATCGTTTATCCTTTATATACTTTGCCGTCACACGATGGTTACGTCTATATTGTCTAGATAAGTAACTTGCTGCCATTGAAGCTCCTGCTGAAACACCGATATTATATTCAAAATATAAATCTTTTTTAATAAAGAAGTCTAATACACCTGCTGTATACATACTTCTCATTCCGCCACCTTCTAATATTAACGCTGTGTCCTTTATCATATCCACACTCTTTTCTATACCTTTAGTTAAATGAAAGCAACCTGCTACATATTACATGTGAGCAGGTTGTATGTTTATTATTAAATTTCTGTTCTTCCAGTTATAGCTTTAGACAGTGTAACCTCATCAGCATATTCTAAATCGCCACCTACTGGCAATCCATGTGCAAGTCTAGTTGTTTTAATGCCGATTGGCTTAACAAGTCTAGATATATACATTGCTGTTGATTCACCTTCTATATTTGGATTCGTTGCTAATATAATTTCGGTAACTTCATCACTCTTTAGTCGTTCTAATAATGAAGGAATATTAATATCTTCTGGACCAATACCTTCCATTGGAGATATAGCTCCATGCAATACATGATATAAACCTTTATATTCGCGCATCTTTTCCATTGCTATAACATCTTTAGAATCTTGGACAACACACACAACAGTACGATCTCTTTGCTTATCTTGGCAAATATGACAAGGTGATACATCTGTTATGTGTCCACAAGTTTCACAATAAGTTAGTTCTCGCTTTACATCTACAAGAGATTTAGCAAAAAGAACAACATCGTCTTCTTTCATATCTAATACATGAAAAGCTAATCGTTGAGCTGTCTTGGGACCTATCCCAGGCAACTTCATAAAGCTATCAATTAATTTAGATATTGGTTCTGGATAAAACATCATTACATCATTCCAGGAATGTTAAGACCTTTTGTATGTTTACCTAAACGATCTGCAGTTACATCGTCTGCTTTAGATAAAGCATCATTTGTTGCAGCTAATACTAAATCTTGTAGCATTTCTATATCTTCAGGATCTACAACGTCTTCTTTAATGATTACGTCTAAAATTTCTTTATGTCCAGAAACAACAACTGTAACCATTCCGCCACCAGCTGTTCCTTCAATTTTTTCTTCTTTTAGCTTTTCTTGTTCCTCAGCCATTTTCTTTTGCATTTTTTGCATTTGTTTCATCATTTGTTGCATATTTCCGCCACCGCGCATAATTTCGTCCTCCTAATATCTATTTTGTTCGTTATAGAAAATTAATTTTTGTCATATTTATTATACATACCTTTGGAGATGATGTCATGTATTACTCATCAGTAACACGTACTGTGTCCTCACCAAATAGTTCTTGTGCTTTTTTAACGACATCCGCTTCTTTAGGCTTTTCTTCCTTAACCGTATCATCTTGAGCAGGATTAGCTTTTTTAGATTGAATGTATTGTTGTCTAACTTGTAACCACTGTGAATTTGGTACGCCAACTACTTTGACAGTTTTATCTACTATTTCACAGACAATCGCTTCTATATGATTTCTTTTTTCATCATTTTTGTTAACTATCTCGCAATGTATATCTTCATCAAACTTTACCAGTACATGATCTTCACTAGCAGCGACAGGTTCCGAGTTCAGCAATAAACTAACTAATGCTCTTTGTTCTTTCTCTTTAACCGATTCGATAACTGCTTGCCATTTTTCTTTTAGTAAATTTAAATCATCACGATTAGCATGATCAAGAACACGCTCTATTTGTCTAATTGAGAAGACATGTTTAGATTGCTTTCTACCTATGTTCTGTTTATTTTCAATTGGTTTCGCCTTTTGACTACCACCATTCTGAGAAAGTTGATGAACGTGTTCCTCAAGTTGTTTGATTTTATTCATTACTTCACTTGATGCTACTTGATTACTTTGACCACCTGTTGTTGGTTGTTCTTTGTTATTACTTGTAATCAATTCCGTTAACTTAACAATGAGTATTTCTATATGAACATTTTGGTTAATTGCAAAACGCATTGAAACCAATGTGTCGTTAATGCAATCAATCATCTTGTACATTGTATTTAAATCAATATGATGAAGTGCATGTTGCTCGTCATCTTGATCAGTCGTTTTGGCTACAATTGCATCTCTAATGAAATAAATCATATCATTAACAAGTCTATTCACTTCTTTACCAGCAGCGATAAACTCATGATACCTCGTGAAAGCCTGTTTAATATCTTTAGCTACAATGTCGCTGAATAACGCGTTCAATGCTGCTTTATCTACACTACCTGTTACATTTAAAGCATGTTCAAGTGACAAATGTCCATCTCCAAATGCGATTGCTTGATCCATAATACTTAGTGCATCACGCATACCGCCTTCTGACACTTGTGCAATAAATGATAAAGCATCTTGTTCATAAGTAATATTTTGTTCGTCTGCAACAAATGCCAATCTACTTTCTATCTCACCAGAATGAATCGCTTTAAAATCAAACCTTTGACATCTCGAAATAATTGTTGGTGGTATTTTGTGAGGCTCTGTCGTAGCAAGAATAAATATAGCATGACTTGGTGGTTCTTCAAGTGTCTTTAGAAGCGCATTAAAGGCACCAGTTGTTAACATATGCACTTCATCTATAATATACACTTTGAATTTCGATTCACTTGGTGCATATTTTACTTTATCTCTAATATTTCTAATTTCATCTACACCATTATTACTTGCAGCATCTATTTCAATTACATCTGAATTTGTTCCTTGTGTAATACCTTTACAAATTGCGCATTCATTACAAGGTTCTCCATTTGTATTTTCTGTACAATTAATTGCTTTAGCAAAAATTTTAGCAATACTCGTTTTACCAGTTCCGCGTGGGCCATTAAATAAGTAAGCATGTGATTGCTTTTCTTTTTGGATTGCATTTCTTAATGTTTTTGTGACATGTTTTTGACCTACAACATCTGAAAATGACTGCGGCCTATACATTCTATACAAAGCTTGGTAGTTCAAAATGGCACCTCCAAAGTTTAATACGATATACCTTGTATTATATCACGAATCGATACTGACTTCTTATTATAAATTACTGAAAATATTCAGGATAATGAACAGTACCTCTTATTTCTTTGGTTGGGTGGTCCCATAAATATTTGAACATGAAGTTCTCATCTGGCACTTCAAACGGCGCATAAATCTCAAAGTCCGAAGCAATATGATAGCCTAGCTTACGATAATATTCAGAATGACCGAGTACTACAACACCTATATAACCATTTTCATATGCTCTATATTCCAACGCTTCTATTAAAGCTTTGCCTATACCTTTATTTTGGTATTGTGGCAAAACTGAAACAGGTGCCAATGCTAATACAGTATTACTTTGTTCATCAGAATTTATTGTTACCTCTGACATCATTGCATGCCCTAATATTTTCCCTGACTCCGTTTTTGCTACTACTTCAAGTTCAGCGTTATAAGTTAGCGATTTTCGAATTTTTCCGATTAACTCAAATTCTTTTCCGTTTGATTGCGCTTCTGTTAAAAAAGATTGTTGTACAACTTCTTTAGCAAGTTCATATTCCGATTCCACAATAGTACCAATTAGTAATTGCGTCATGTATGATAATATCCTCCTGATATAAGAAAAAGGGCGACCGCGGTCACCCTTTTTGAATTTATATTTAATTTGATAATTTAAAATTTAAATACCGTGCACCTTTGCTTTGAACAAACATCACAAGCGTAACCTCAGTCGTTAGCTAAACCTCGGCAACCCTACGGCACATACAATGATCCACTTAATGCTGCTTCCTTCCGGACCTGACATGATTCATGGGTTTGTATTGCATAGGACCGACGTCTTCAGACACCACGTGCTGAGGGCAGACCTCACAATAATATGTCCGCAGCAAAGGAATTCAGTCCTGCATAAGCGGATTTCAAGTACAGGGAACCGCTACCTCCCCACTTAGCACGGCAATTTATATAGTACAACAAAACCTTTACATTTGGCAAGAGAAAACTATTCTTTATATTCGAGTTTGATTAATCACTCTTCGAGAAAAATCTACAAATTTAAATTCCGTTGCAATATGTCTAGATATATTATACTGAAATCGTTCAGCATTATTAAGGTGTACAATCCCTCTAACTGTTGCTGTAAAAGGTGGATCTAAATGACCAAAATAAGCGATCTCTTTATCCGACATTCTCTCAAAAGTAATAGATTTATTTGAATAACTGATTTCCACATTCATTTCATTTTCTATATAACGATAAATTGATTGTGAAGCTACTTCTTTCGTTAGTTTAGGAATCACACTACATATAAAGTAATCTTCATCCATAATATGCACGTTATTGTTCTTCTTTCTTGTTCTAATAACATGCCAAAGTTTATCCTGATCATTTAGTTCAAGAGCATGTTTTACAATAGGTACTTCTTCTGCACGTATTACTTCGAGAAGTTCGACTTCAGTTTCATAGTCTAAACCTAATCTTTGATTAATTTCTTGAAAACTTATCATCTCCGAAATTGGAAATTGAATGATGTCTTCATATATTACAACTGAACCTTTACCTCGTAATTTTTGTATATAGCCCTTTTCTTGTAATAAATTTAAAGCTTTCCTTACAGTTTCTCTAGAAGTTGAATATATTTTTGTTAATTCATTTTCTGAAGGTAGTTGCTGTAAATGAGCATATTCACCATTTATAATTTTTTCACAGATAGATTGGTAGATTTTCATATACTTGTTCATTGGGTTCACCTCTATACCTTCAAAAATTCCTTAACTTCCGCTTACTTTAACTACAAATGCGTCATATGGTTGTAGTGTGTTACCTTTTAAATCGTTATTTGCAATCATAATCTCGCCTTCTAAATCGATATCTGTTGGGATATCTACTTCTCGGTTAGAGTAATTTGCTATAACTATCCATACTTCATCATTCAAACGTCTTTTATATACAAATAAATCTGAATGCTCCATATAAAGTGGCTCTATTTCTCCATAAGTTATAATATCATGTTCATGGCGTATTTTGATCAATTTTTGATACGTGTAAAAGATTGAAGATTTATCTTCCAGTGCCGCTTCTACATTAATGTGTTTATAATTATTCGGAATACCAATCCATGGTGTTCCAGTTGTAAATCCAGCATTTTCTTGTTTATTCCACTGAATTGGTGTTCTAGAATTATCTCTAGACTTTTGTCCAATCACTTTCATAATCATTTCCTCATCTATGCCATTACTTTTTAAAAGTTTGTAAGCATTGAGAGACTCAACATCTCTATATTGATTAATGTCTGTAAACTTAGGATCCGTCATGCCAATTTCTTCACCTTGATATATATATGGTGTTCCTTGTAACATATGCAAAGATATTGCGAGCATTTTTCCGGATTTAACTCTATCTTCTTCTGTTGTATCATTTCCAAACCTTGTCACAACTCTTGGTTGATCATGGTTACACCAGAATATCGCATTCCATCCATTACCTTTAGCGATATTTACTTGCCAATCCATTAAAATACGTTTCAGTTCAAGAAAATCAAATTTCATGTCTGACCACTTTTCACCATTCTTATAATCTACTTTTAAATGATGAAAATTAAACACACTGCTTAATTCGTGACGCTCAGGATTCGTATATTGAATACAATTATCAATTGTAGTTGAAGACATTTCACCAACCGTCATAATATCTTTATCACCAAAAGTCTGTTTATTCAGCTCTTGTAAATATTCGTGAACTTTTGGTCCATCAGTATAAAATTCTTTTCCAATTGCTTCTGAATTTTCGAATGCACCTTTAGATATTAAATTAATAACATCAAATCTAAATCCATCTATACCAAAATCAATCCAATAATTGATCATTTCGTATATTTCAGATTTAAGCTTGTCATTCTCCCAGTTTAAATCTGCTTGAGACACATCGAATAGTCTTAAATAATAACTTTCTGTTTGTTCATCATAAGTCCATGCATTGCCACCGAATTTTGATTCCCAATTCGTTGGCGGCTCGTCTTTCGTTCCTTCTTTCCAAATATAATAATCTCGATACGGATTATCTTTAGATTTACGAGACTCTACAAACCAATGATGAGCTGTAGATGTATGATTAATAACGATATCTAACATGATTTTAATACCTAGACTATGCGCTTCACTAAGTAACTCTTCAACATCTTCTTTAGTGCCAAAATCTGGATTAATTTGATAATAATCACTAATATCATAACCATTATCATTCATTGGTGATTCATAAATTGGTGTTAACCAAACATAATCAACACCTAAAGTTTGTAAATAAGGTAACTTTTCAATTATTCCTCTTAAATCACCTTGTCCATTTCCAGTCGTATCATTGAAAGATTTTGGATACACTTGATAAACGACAGACTTTTTCCAATCTAAAACTGCCATATTGGTAAACTCCTTTTATAAATTATTCTTTCACCATTTCTTTCGCTTTTTCATTTGCAAAGTTTGAAAGCACAACCGTTAGTATAGCTGGTAATACCATAGCTATCAATGTAGCAATACCGAACACAGCCCAATATTCTCTTTGAATTGAGATGATTGCAGGTACACCACCTACACCTACACTACCTAACACTTTATTAGCTCCAATAAATGCACCTAATAAACTTGAAGAAATAATTGCTGCAAAGAATGGATATTTAAGTGGTAAGTTGACACCAAACATCGCCGGTTCAGTTACACCTAGAAATGCTGAAATACCTGAAGTAACTGCTAAACCTTGTTCTTTACCCATTTTACGTTGTTTATATACTACCCAAGCTCCAAACGCTGCAGAACCTTGACAAATATTTGAAATGGCAACGATTGGCCATAAATATGTTCCTCCGAGTGGACTTCCCATCAGTTGGAAATCTACTGCTAAGAACATATGATGTAAACCAGTAATAACGAGTGGCGCATAGAACAATCCGTACACTGCTCCACCTAGCCATCCTGCACTTTCAAAGATTGCTTTAATAGCATCTGTAATAAGTGTACCTAAACCTAAAGCTAATGGCCCAATTACAATAAATGCTAAGAAACCAGTGACTAATAGCGCTACAGGACCAACGACTAACATCTTGATTGAATCATGAACACGTTTTGTAAGGAATTTCTCTATCACTGACAATACCCAAGTTGCAAATAATATTGGTAATACTTGTCCTTGGTAATTCAACTGCTTAATTTCTAAACCGAATATATGCCATACAGGTATTTCACTCGATTTACCGCCGCCCAAATCATATTGAGAAGCAAGTTGTGGATGTAACAAGATTAAACCTAATACTAAACCTAAAATCGGACTACCTCCAAATACACGCATAGCCGACCAACCAATTAAAGCTGGCAAGAAGATAAATGCGGTACTTGCGATAACATTAATGATGTTCGCAAAATCTGCTAACCATAGATATTGCTCGATGAGCGGTTTAGGACCAAATAAATCCTTTGCTGTTAACACATTATTTAAACCTAATAGTAAACCAGCTGTTACGATTGCTGGCAAGATAGGAATAAACACGTCACCTAATAATTTAATTAAACGTTGGAAAGGATTCATTTTTTGTTCTGACGCTTTCTTTACATCATCTTTCGAACTTTCTTCAACCCCTGTTTCTTCTTGAAAAACTTTATACGCTTCGTCAACAGTTCCCGGTCCAATTACAATTTGAAATTGGTTATTCGCTGAAAAAGACCCTTTCACTAAATCAATTTCGTCTAACGCTTCCTTGTTAACCTTACTTTCATCATTTAATACTAATCGTAAGCGTGTAACACAATGCGTTGCTGCGTTAACATTGTCCTGTCCACCTATAGCATCAATGATCTGTCTTATCTCTTCTCTTTTCACAGCCATTGAACTCACTCCCCCTATATTTATTTAACTGAATTATAACTTGTATATACAAGTATGTAAAGGCTTACAATTAATATTATATTTATAATGTAGTATGATTGGATAAAGGAGGTTTTGTATATGTCTTTTTTAACAGATGAATTCATAGACCACGATGGGCTTTCACTAGAGTTCGCTAATGAAAGTTCTACGATTTTTACCAACCATCATCAAGAAGAAATATTTGAGTCCGCAAGTATAATCAAACTGCCAATCATGATTTATATTTTCAATCATACAACTAAAGAGGAACGACAAGAACAAATACAACTATCTAATATTGTTGGTGGGAGTGGTGTATTACAAAATATGAACACTCAGAATGTAAGCATAAATGACTTAATTTATTTAATGATTGTTGTGTCTGATAATACAGCTACAAACACTTTAATCAATCATTTTGGTTTACATCATATTAATTTATTTATAAATGAAACACTTCATTGCGAAAATACTGAACTAAATCGTTTTATGATGGATGAAAATGCGATTGCTGAAGGTATACAAAATATTACGACAGCTAATGACATGATTAAAATACTTCGCTATATTACGCAACACGACGACAAACAAGAAATGATGGACATTATGTACCAACAACATTTGAATGATAAAGTTTCTATTTATAAATCTTTCTATGAAGAATCACTTTCTTTTTATTCTAAAACAGGTGAATACGGGAACGTCGTAAACGATGTAGGTATTATTGAACATGAAGGTACACTCTATTATTATTGTTTTTTATCTAACACAAACAAACCCAAAAAGGCGATCGATTTCTCTCACCAATTCGGGTCATATATTATCCAATCTATTTTAAAAATCTAATAATCTTGCTGCTTTTACTAATATTTTTTGATAATAGCTTCCAGTTAATTTAACAATTTCAATACTTTTCGGTGTATGAGGCGCGTGAATCATCATATCATCACCCATGTATATACCAACGTGTGATAAGAAGCCCTTATCTTCTGGTTTACTAAAGAATAGAAGGTCACCAGGTTCAAAAGCTTTCTGTTCAATAGAAACATCTTCCATTGCTTCATACTGTTCATCTGCATCTCGAGGTATATGGAAATTCTGACTTTTATACATTTGGTAGCAAAGTCCTGAACAATCATATCCATAACTAGACATGCCCCCCCATAAATATGGCAAGTCTAAAAAGAGTCTGGCATTTTCAATTACACCTTGCATTGTTCCTTTCAGAAAAGTGCCTTGCTCATCACTTAAAATAATATCTCTTGAATGTATTAAACCTGTCCCTTCAGGGGTATCTACTTCAATATATTCATCATTATTATTTGTCACTGGCAACACCGTATTAAATGAAAGAATTTGTTTTGTTGTAAAATCTAAATTAAACAAAGTTGTTTTCGGTACTTTAACGCGTGCTTTTTGATGTGATTGATAATCCTTCATTTCACTTAGTTGGCTAGTTGGAATATAGCCAGGGTAGCCTTTTTTATGTTGTTTTGAAGCCTGCTCTGTACATATCACATAACTCCAGCCGTCTTGTTCATCTATAACTTCAACCATTTCACCATACAATATTTGTGTATCTATTCTGCTGTCTTCTGTAAACGATAGCTTCTCTTTTAGACTGAGTTCTAGTAGCCATCTTTGAATATTAGCTGGGTACATTATGCCATCTCTATCAATATCTCTAGCTTTATCTGCACTTCTCCATATTGTCCCTACATTAACTCTGCAATATTTTTTCATGAACTCACCTTCTTATATAAAGATTTTCTATCTATTCCTAAACCAAATCCTTCTGACGGTGACACTTTAGCTCCTTCATATACAATACCGCCTTCAATTTCTCTTTCAACTACCATTAAAGGCGCATCAAAATCAACTCGATTTACTTGTTTAGCAGCTAAACTAAAATGCAAAGCCGCAGTTACAGAAACATGCGTCTCCATCATACATCCAACCATACAATGTATATCTGCACTTTGTGCTATATCATGAATTTTTAGTGCTTCGTGTATGCCACCAGTCTTCATCAATTTAATATTCCACAAATTATTAGCACCTACTTCTACTAATCTTCGTGCATCATATGTACTAAACAAGCTTTCATCAACCATTAAAGGTATATTAAATGATTGTGTTAATTCACCAAGAAGTTCATATTCATAGCGGCCAACCGGTTGTTCAATACTTTCAATTTCTAAATCTGCTTCATCAAAATGTTTTAGTGCATATCGCGCACCTTGTTCATCCCAAGCTTGATTAGCATCAGCACTCAATATGACATTGTTAGGCAAAGAATTTCTCAAAGCCTTCAGTCTATTCAAATCAGTTTCAACATTGTCTTTCCCTACTTTTATCTTTAAGTGATTAAAACCTTCTTCGACATATCTCAAACCGTCTTCAACCATTTCATTTGCTTCATTCAGACTAACTGTATAACATGTTTCTAAATCTTTATTTCCTGGGTTATGATCCAAATACTTATATAAAGGCAATTCAGCTTCTTGAGCTAATAAATCATAAAGTGCAATATCAATTGCTGATTTAGCACTTGTATTACCAACAATTATTTGTTGTATTTCATCTAACAAATCTTTCGTTAACTGTCTATTTATTAAAAGGGGTTTAAACACTTCTTCAATTGCAGCTTCAATTCCACCTTTTGTGTCACCAGTAATCACATATGTAGGTACAGCTTCCCCAACCCCTACTATATCTTCGTAATTTGTCTCTATAAAAACGTATATACTTTCTATTACTTCAACTGTTCTTAGAGCTGTTTTGAATGGTTTCTTTAAAGACGTCCCGTATCTATAATATTTTATATCTGTAATAAACATAATACTGCCCCTTTATTCTATATTTACACCTGATTCTATTTTTAATAATTTTTGATCCACGTCTAAAATTGCTTTCGTTCCAAATGGTATAGCAAAATGAGGTGTACAATGTCCAATATTCAAATCATATACTGCAGGTTTACCTAAACGCGTTATAAAAAAGTCCAAAACTTCATTCATTGTTAACGATTTTTTAGGATTTTTAGGTTCACTATCGGTAAATGGACCAATTATAAACCCTATAGCATCATCTAACTTTCCAGCCGACTTCAATTGTTGAAGAAAGCCATCAATTTTATACGGTTCTTCACCAATATCTTCTATAAATAAAATTTTCCCTTTTGTATCAATTTCATACGAAGTGCCTAAACTAGAAACTAATAACGATAAACAACCTCCAACAATATCACCTTCAACTCGTCCAGGTACAAGTGTTTTAAATGTTAATTGATCAGTTGGATATGTTATATCTTTACCATCAAATAACTGTTCAAAGCTCTTAATAGATGTCTCATTAAAAGTATCTCCAATATCAGAAGCAATCATTGGCCCTTGATATGTAGTCAAACCCGTTTGTTGTCTAATCGCATTATGCAAACAAGTTATATCACTGTATCCCCAAATAATTTTTGGATATTTCTTAACAAGCTCGTAATCAATTTGCTCCACAATTCTAGGTGTGCCGTATCCTCCACAAGCACAAATGATGCCCTTAACTTCATCATCTTTTAGCATGTCATGTAAACTTTGTAATCTTTCTTCATCTGTACCTGCTAAATGGCCATAAATGTGTTCAATATTATTCGCTAACTTAAATTTAACTTGGTATCTCTCTTCTAAACGTTTCAAGCCATTCTTTAAATGTTCTTGGTTCGGTGGACTCGCTAACGCTACAACACCTAACATATCTCCCCGTTTTAAACCCTTCGCCTTCATTCAGTCACGACCTTTATCAGAATATTCTTATATTATAGCAAAGTTGTAAAACATTTGTACAAAACAAAAAGAGGCAGGGACATAAATAATTTTTAAAAAAATGAGATGAGACGTAGATTAATTAGTGAGTTAAGCGAAGAGTTTGGACAAGTTGTAGATTAAATCTGGAGTTAAGCGAAGAGTTTGATCAAGTTGTAGATTAAGTCGGCAGTTAAGCGAAGAGTTTGAGCAAGTTGTAGATTAAGTCGGGAGTTAATCGAAGAGTTTGGACAAGTTGTAGATTAAGTCGGCAGTTAAGCGAAGAGTTTGGACAAGTTGTAGATTAAGTCATAAGTTAATCTAAGAGTTTGGACAAGTTGTAGATTAAGTCATAAGTTAAGCGAAGAGTTTGGACAAGTTGTAGATTAAGTCGGCAGTTAAGCGAAGAGTTTGCCTAAGTTGTAGATTAAGTCGTAAGTTAATCGAAGAGTTTGACCAAGTTGTAGATTAAGTCCTACATTAATCTACAACATCCTCAAAATCAACCCTAGTCATCCTTGCCAGAGTGAGACAACGAAATCTTTTTTATAAAATGAGATTTCTGTCCCACTCCCAAAACAAAAAGCACTACCTACTAATGTAGGTAGTGCTTTTCTATATAATAGTCTTGGTTAATTTAAAAATAATGGCGGAGGAAGAGGGATTCGAACCCCCGCGAGCCGTTAAGCCCCTGTCGGTTTTCAAGACCGATCCCTTCAGCCGGACTTGGGTATTCCTCCAAATAAGACAATACTTATCTTATAACATGCCATCACTCATGTCAACAAAAACCGCAAAAATTAAATTGTAATTTTTTTCTTTAAGGCTTTATCTACAGATTTTGCGACTGCTCGACCTTCTTTTATTGCCCAAACTACTAAACTTTGACCTTTTCTTGCATCACCAGCAACAAATATTTTATCTTGATTCGTTCTAAAATCTTTTTCATTTGCGACTATTTTATTACGCTTGGTATTTAAATTAAATGAATGTGGTACTAAATGCTCAGTTCCTTCAAAACCTATTGATAATAATACTAAATCTGCTGGCCAATGACGTTCAGTTCCTTCTACAATAACCATACCATCTTCCGTTTCTTCTAATACTTGTGTATAAAGGCCACGGATATTATCATTCTCATCGACATCATAACGCATCGTTTGAATACCATAAGCTCTTGGTTCAAATCCAAATTTTTCACGGTACTCTTTATGAGCGTAGTCTAATTTGAATATTGGCATTGGTAATGGCCAAGACGTATTTTGTTCTATTTTGTCAGTCAATCTTACATATTTATTAAATTGAACTACTGATTTACAATCATCTCTTAATGCTGTTGCTACACAGTCTGCACCAGTATCACCCGCACCTATTACAATCACATTTTTACCTTTTGCTGTTATTGTCGGTTCTTCAATTTCTCCCATTTGTAATTGCGTTTGTTCTGTTAAATATTCCATTGCAAAATGAATACCAAAACTCATGCGTCCTTCTAATGGTAAGTCTCGCCCTTTTTGTGAACCGGTGCAAACTATAATCGCATCATATTGTGCATCTAGTTCTTCTTTCGTGATGTCTTTCCCCACATTAACATCTGTCTTAAAGACGATACCTGCTTCTTCCATTAATTTAACACGACGCTCAATCACTTCTTTATCCAACTTCATACTTGGTATACCGTACATAAGCAAACCACCAGGACGATGATTTCGCTCATATACCGTCACATTATAACCTAATAAATTTAATTCTTCTGCTGCAGTTAAGCCTGCTGGACCACTGCCTATAATCGCAACTTTCTCTTCAAGACGTTGTTCTGGAAACTTAGGTTTAACAAGTCCCATATCATATGCTTCATCAATAATTGTGCGTTCAATTCCTTTAATGGCTACTGAATCATTATTAATAGCTAAGACACATGACGATTCACATGGTGCCGGACAGACACGACCAGTAAATTCAGGGAAGTTATTCGTTTCAGATAATCTTTCATATGCTTCTTTATAATCTTTTCGATAAACTAAGTCATTCCATTCAGGTATATAGTTACCGATTGGACAACCTATTGTATCTCTACCGAATGATGAGCCTGTCTGACAAAATGGTGTGCCGCAGTCCATACAACGGGCACCTTGTGTTGCAGCATCTTCTGTTGTAAAGCGTTGTTGGAATGGTTCATATCCATTTATTCTATCTTTTAATGACAACTCATCAAGTTGTTGCTTAGGATACTTCATAAAACCTTTAAATTCACCCATAATATGCCCTCCTTCTTAATATACAGAAGCCAGTTCTTCTTCATCACCTATAGATTTTCGATCATCAAAGAATGCATTTAAAAGTGCGTCTTCTTCGTTTTCTAATTTGTGTTGTGAAATCTTCTGCATCATGAGTTTATAGTCTTTAGGAATCACTTTTACTACTTTTTCAACAATTGTGTCGAATGATGCTAACACTGCTTTTGCTTTTTTACTATTTGTATATTTAACATGCTCTTCTAACATATGTTTTAAATTAGCTATTTCATCTACATCTTTTAAAGTTTCAAATTCAAGTGTATCCAATGCGTTTCTTTTCTTGAATGCTTCAACATCTGAAGGCATTGCATAACACACGCCACCACTCATACCTTGACCAAAGTTACGTCCAACATCTCCTAGGATAACTACACGTCCTCCAGTCATATATTCTAATCCGTGATCTCCAACACCTTCGACAACAACTTTTACACCACTGTTTCTAACACAGAAACGTTCTCCCGCTCGTCCGTTTATATAAGAAGTACCACTCGTTGCACCATAGAAACATACATTACCAACAATGATATTATCTTCTCTATCTTCATTCGGTGCTTTCAAGATTAATTTACCTCCAGATAAACCTTTACCAAAGTAGTCGTTTGCATCACCAGTATGATGTAAAGTCATACCTTTAGGCGTGAATGCGCCATAGCTTTGTCCAGCATGTTTAAATGTCTTAACATGTATCGTATCTTCTGGTAAGCCTGGTTCGCCGTGTACTTCTGTGATATAACTACCTGTGATAACACCAACATCTCGTTCTGTATTACGCACATTATAGCTTCCTACAAATTTTTCGCCGTGATCAATTGACGCTTTTGCATCTTGATATAACTTAGTTAAATCAAATCCTTCATCAAGATAATGATTTTGATTAGTTGAACGATATCTTTCACCTTCGTTTACGAACAACAATGCTTCTAAATCTAATTCTTTTGCTTTCGGATGAGAATAGTATCTCTTAGAAACTTCTAGTAAATCTGTTCTTCCAACAAGATCATCCATTGTTTTTAATCCTAAAGAAGCAAGAACTTCTCTTATTTCCTCGGCAATAAAGTACATAAAGTTCACGATGTGATCCGCTTTACCCGTAAATAATTTACGTAAATCACCATTTTGAGTCGCTATACCTACTGGACATGTATCTTTATGACAAACTCTCATCATAATACATCCAAGAACTACTAATGGTGCACTTGCAAAAGCAAATTCTTCAGCACCTAGTGCACACGCTAAAGCTACGTCACGACCCGTCATTAATTTACCATCCGTTTCAAGCGTTACACGTGAGCGAAGCCCATTTAACATAAGGGTTTGATGCGTTTCTGATAAACCGATTTCCCATGGTAAACCAGCATGCTGAATACTCGTCTTAGGAGAAGCTCCAGTACCACCATCGTAGCCACTTATAACAATTTTATCGGCATGTGCTTTTGCAACACCTGCTGCAATAGTACCAACGCCTGATTTTGAAACGAGTTTGACGCTAATATCTGATTTTCTATTAGCATTCTTCAAATCATGAATTAATTGCGCTAAGTCTTCAATAGAATAAATATCGTGATGCGGAGGTGGCGAGATTAAACCAACACCAGGTGTCGAGCCTCGAACTTCAGCTACCCATGGATAGACTTTTGTTCCAGGTAACTGGCCGCCTTCACCAGGTTTTGCACCTTGTGCCACTTTAATTTGAATTTCTTTTGCGTGTTGTAAGTAATCACTCGTCACACCGAATCGACCGGAAGCTACTTGTTTGATTGCACTCATGTAGTTTGTTCCGTCTGGTTTAACAATAAAGCGTTCAGGGTTTTCTCCACCTTCACCACTATTACTTCGTCCGCCAATTCTATTCATCGCTTCTGCTAAAGTTTGATGCGCTTCTTGAGAAATTGAACCGAAACTCATTGCACCTGTTTTGAATCTTGTAACAATTTGATCTGCTGACTCTACTTCTTTCAAATCAATTGCTTTTTCAGATTTAAAATCAAGTAAATTTCTTAAATGACTCATGCGTTCATTATCAGCCGCTTCTGAATATTCTTTGAACATTTCAAAGTTATTTTCTCTACAAGCGTGTTGTAATAAATGAATTGTTTTCGGGTTAAATGCATGATGCTCTCCTTGCTGTCTCCATTGGAAAGTACTACCCGTATTTAAATGCTTAATGCGTTCTGATTGTCTTGCTTTATTTTCTTTATCAATCGTTTCTATAGATATACCAGACAATTTAGACGGTGTACCTGTGAAATATTCATTGATTACATCTTTACCTAAACCAATTGCTTCAAATATTTGAGCACCTTGGTAACTCTGCACAGTTGAAATACCCATCTTAGCCATAACTTTGATAACACCTGCAGATAACGTTTGACTATACGTATCGATATTCTGCTCAACCGTACCTTCAAGACGGCCCGCAGCAGTTAAATCTTCTATCGTATAATGTGCTAAATAAGGCACAACAGCGTTTGCTCCATAACCGATTAAAGTTGCTAAATGATGCACTTCTCTACATTCACCAGAATATGCGACAATGCTTGTATCAAGACGTTGTCCGGTTCTTATCAAATATTGATGAATATGGCTCACTGCTAATAGCATTGGCATTGCAAATGATACCTCTTCATCTTCAACAGATTCATCTTCTAAAACAATAATTTCAGCGCCATTTTTTACAGCTTTGGAAACACTTTTTCCTAAGTCATCGAGCGCTTCTTTCAGCGATCCTGTATAAGTTGTCGGAATAACTGCTACACCAAAATTGCTTTCTTGAATTTTTTCAAGTTGTGCTTTTGACAATACTGGGTGGTTCAATTGAATTCTCTTTGTATTATCTTTATGTGGTTCTAACAAGTTACCTTCTTTTCCTAAATACACCAATTCACTTGTTACAATCTTTTCTCTATATGAATCAATAGGTGGATTCGTAACTTGCGCAAAATGTTGTTTAAAATAATTAAACAACGATTCAGGTCTTGTACTCAATACTGCAACAGGCGTATCAAATCCCATGGCTCCAATTGGGTCTTTTTTCTCGTTAACAAGCTCAGACATGTATTTGTTGATCTCTTCTTTTGTATATCCGAAACGACGTTGTAATTGGAATAATTTCTCCTGTTCTACATGTGAAGGTACAGCTACAATGTCATTTACATCTAATTCTTTATGACTAATCCATTCGTCATAAGGATATTCACTTGCGATACGTTGTTTTAACTCGTCATTTTCAATTACTTTATTCTCTTTAAAGTCTACTAGTAAGAGTTTCCCTGGATTCAATTGCCCTTTGTAGACAACATGCTCTTCATCTACATCAATTACACCTACTTCAGATGAAAATATAATTTCATTAGTATCTGTGATCGTATAACGTCCAGGTCTCAATCCATTACGATCTGTTAAAGCACCTAATTTATCACCATCACAGAAGCTAATCATAGTTGGTCCATCCCATGGCTCCATCAAATAACTGTAATACTCGTAGAATGCTCTAATTTTCGGGTCTTGCGTATCATTGTATAACCAAGGTTCAGGTATCAATAGCATTGCTGCTTGTTCTGGAGGAATACTTAAACTCAAGAACTCTAAAGCGTTATCGACTATAGCCGAGTCACTTCCTGATTCATCTAATACCGTTCCAATTTTATCTTTGACATCCCCAAAAATAGTCTCAATTAATTTGTCTTGACGAGCACGCATCCAATTAACATTACCTTTAATCGTGTTAATCTCACCATTATGCATTAATAATCTATTAGGATGTGCTCTCTTCCAACTTGGAAATGTATTTGTACTAAATCTAGAATGGACTGAGCCAAATTTCGAAACATAAGATTCATCTAATAAATCAGTATATAAACCTTTAATTTGATCTGAACGCAACCAACCTTTATAAACAATTGTTCTTCTAGATAAACTTGCAAAATATAAATCTAAATCTTGTTCATCACCATATCGTTCAATTTGCTTACGTGCAATAAATAAAGAACGATCAAAGTGTTCGCTCGTTTTGTTTTCAACAAATACTTGTTGAATATATGGCATTGTCTCCGCAACATGTTCTGCTAATACGGAAGAGTCTACCGGCACATCTCTATAAGAAATAACCTTTAATCCTTCTGCTTCAAAAAAAGCATTGAATTTCGCTTCGTGTTCACTACCTGCTATTTTCTTATCAGTGAAAAACATACCAACTGCATAATTTTCTTCTTCAGGTAAATTTAATTTTAATTTTTGTTTAAAATAGAGGTGAGGGACTTCAGTCATAATACCAGCACCATCGCCAGTAATACCATCTGCTCCAACTCCACCTCTATGATCTAACCTACATAGCATTTCAATTGATTTTAATACAATATCATGTGACCTTTTGTTGTCCATATTGGCGTAAAAACCAATTCCACAAGCATCATGCTCGTCCATTGAATCATATAGGCCAAGTTGTCTTCTATCTTTCTTAAATGACATACGACATCACCTCAACAGTAAATTTCAGAATCTTCAATAATTTATAGTTTATATCATACTTTATAAAGACTCATCTTAACAATATATAAAATAGATGAAATATATCTAAAAATTAGATAAAATAAAAGCGAGGTGTTAAAGATGGAGATAAAACAATTAATTTACTTTAGAGAAGTTGCAATCAGAGAGCATATTTCAGAAGCTGCATTAGAATTAGAAATCGCACAATCTGCTGTGAGTAGACAAATAGCTAATTTAGAAAAAGAACTTAACACAACGTTATTTTTAAGAGAAGGTAGAAATGTTAAACTAACAGACAGTGGCGAACTCCTTCTTTCACAAGCGAATCAAATTTTAAGTTTGATTGACGAAACGAAAGAGCTTTTCATACATCAAGAACAAACGGACAAACGTTCTATTAAACTCGCTTATACAGAAAGTTATGTTTCGCAAGCATTACCAGCGATCATTAAATCTTATGAACGCGACTTCAATTTAGAAATTAGACCAATGATGATGACACCTACAGAAATTGAAGAAGCCTTACTTTCACATCAAATAGATGTCGCATTATGTGAATTAACACCGAAACTATTAAACAATAAAAACACCATTAAACATACATTATTCGAAGAAACATACAATCTATATGTGCACAACAACAACGATTTATCTATGAATCCTAAACCGCCATTATCACAATTAAGCAATCAATACATTTATCATTTCAACACATTGCCCGACCAAATAGCACAATTAATACGTAAGCATGCATCACAGAAAGCATATCCAATTTCGAATTTCGCATTATTACGACAAACATTACTATCTGAAAAAGGTGTGCTTATCATTCCTGACTATTTAAGTAATGGAATAGAGAATGAACATCTCACTAAGATTGCTTTAACACATACAGAATTAAAAAGAACAATCAACGTTGTATATTTAGAGAACAATCAAAATAACCAATTAAAAACTTTCATAGAACACACACGTTCATTATTACAAAGACAAGCAACTTATCATTAAGGAGGCATAATCTTAAAATGGACTTTATCAATAGATCGACAGAAGAAATTGCTACTGACTTACTTGGCGTTAGAATAATTCATGAAACTAAAGATACCACTTATACAGGTTACATTGTTGAAACAGAAGCATATATTGGTAAACACGACCAAGCTGCACACTCTTTTAAAGGAAAGCGTACTAAAAGTGTACAATCACTTTATCGTGAAGGCGGCACAATTTATGCCCACTCCATGCATAAACAACTGCTCATTAACTTCGTGACACAAGTTGAAGGAGAACCTCAAGGTGTCTTAATAAGAGCTATTGAACCTGAATACGGAATTGAACAAATGGAAATCAATCGTAATGGTAGAACAAGTATTGAATTAACAAATGGTCCTGGAAAGTTCACACAAGCTATGAACATTTCTAAATCATTAGATGGTACTAAACTTAATGCTGGACGTCTTAAAATAGATACTACTAATCGTAAATTTCCTAAAAGTGTCGACCTATCTGCTAGAATCGGTGTGCCAAATAAAGGGGAATGGACAGATAAACCTTTACGATTTACAGTAGCTGGACATCCATATATATCAAAAGCAAGAAAGCGTGATTCTATACCTTGCAAAGACACATGGAAATAATTAATGTATTAATATAGAAGAAAGTATATTCAAATCAAATGAAAAACGATGGTGTAATTACATGAATCCACAACTCAAATCACAATTTAAAAAGCCATTTAACATAACAATTGTCGTCTTCATACTTTTAATAATTGGTGCTTATATATTCACACAAAACAATGCACATTTTTATAAGACACCTGTTGGACAAATTACGAACATTACCAACAAGACTGCTGAACAGACTATTGATCAAAACAAAAATAAAGATACGCTACATAAAGAAAAAATTCATTTAAAAATAATGAATGGGAAACATAAAGGAGATAAAATTGAAATCTCCCATAAATACACAAATTCTTTAACTGATTCTGAAAAATATCATAAAAAAGACCAAGTTCTACTATCTTATAAAGGTAAAGAAGATACGGCAATTATTAAAGGGTTAAAAAGAGATGGATCTGTAACACTCATGACTGGTTTGTTTCTATTAACATTACTATTAGTCGGTAGAAAATCTGGTTTATATTCGATTATTTCACTTGTCATCAACGTTACCGTACTATTATTTATGATCGATTATTTTATGAAACATAATAATCATCACTTCTTTATATTGATGACCATAACCGTTATCTTTTCAACGGTCGTTTCATTATTGCTTGTTAGTGGACTTAAACGAAGAACTTTCGTTGCAATCATTTCAACGCTATTCGGCACATTTTTAAGTATTGGAATAGCCCAATTAATAATGATGTTAACAAATAGTGATGGCATTAAATATGAAACGATGAGCTTTTTGACGATACAACCGACACAAATCTTTCTAGCATCGGTATTAATCGGGTCACTTGGTGCTGTAATGGATGTTGCGATTACTTTAACGAGTTCTTTATATGAAATTAAAAAGCAACATCCTAACATCCCCCTTAAACAATTAAGGCAGTCTGGCATCAATATTGGCAAAGATATTATGGGTACAATGACGAACATATTATTCTTTGCCTACTTATCAGGAAGTATTCCAATGGTTATTCTCTATTTCAAAAATAGCAACACGATAACTTATACTCTCTCAATGAACTGGTCCTTAGAAATAACGAGAGCACTCATGGGTGGGATAGGCATTGTTATTACGATACCTATAACAATATTTGTTGCGATGTTATTTTTACAGAGAGAGGAGGCTAACCGATGACAACATTCATCTTAGCTATCATCTTACTTCTACTTATGATTATAGTAGGTGGGAAAACAGGATTCCGATCATTTATAACATTATTTTTAAACTTAATTACGTTATTTATCGCTTTACTATTAATCATTTATAAAGTACCAATATTCATCGTGTTATTTATTTTCTGCTTAGTTATAGCATGTATTAATTTATTTTATATCAATGAATATAATACAAAGACGATAGCAGCTTTCTTTGCAACAATACTATCTACACTTATATTAATAGGATTAATCTATTTCATTGTTGATATTTCAATGTTGCAAGGATTTACAGAAGAAGAACAAGACGAAACTTATATATTCTCAATGAACGTTGGCATAAACTATGCACAACTTATGGTATTCACAATAGTATTAGCTGTAATAGCCGCAGTTATTGATTTAACCATATCCATTAGTTCACCCATGTATGAACTGTATGATGCACATCCTAAAATTTCACTTGATCAACTATTTAGGTCAGGATTAACAATTGGCAGAGATATCCTTTCAACAACAACTAATACAATTTATTTTGCATTTATTGGCGGACAAATTACATTATTTTTCTGGTTTGGTAAATTGAATTACACATTCGGTGAAATTATCAACGCTAAAATATTTGCAGCAGAAATCATCACAATACTGTTAGGTGGAATAGCTGTCAGTATCGCGATACCTATAACATCATTTATTACCGTGCAATTAATAAAGAGACTACAAAGACAGTAATCAGGATTTATAGTAATAAAAAAACTGTCACCAAAATTCAAAATTTGGTGACAGTTTTTCTATTTTTAAATAGGATCTAAATTACCTTCAATTTCTGCTCTTCTTGGTTCAAGGAAACCTGGTAAGTCTAATTGTTGACCTAGTTGTTCAACGTCATTATATGGCAATCCTGGTCCTTCTGTAGCAAATTCAATTAATATATGTGAATGTCTATAATATAAACTCTTAAAGAAGTCTCTATCTACAATTCCAGAATGCACAACTTCTTTTTCATCTAACAATTCTTTCACTTTATTTAATTCATCTTCATCAGCTACTGATAAAGCGAGGTGATGGACACTACCTTTACCAGGTCTTTCTCTCTTACCTTTTTCTTCTTTTAATACGATATCACTATATAAGCCATCTAAATCAATCGAATATAATAATTCACTTTCAGAATCTACTAATTCAAAATTTAAATCATTTTCTAAAAAGTTCTTCATTTCAGAAACGTCTTCAATTTTAAATTCAACAGGTCCCATGCCCATAATTTGATGTTCTTTCGGTACATCCGTATATCTATTATTTTGCCAAGCTTTTGGAACTTTGCGATCATCATTAGGTAATAACACCATTTCCAAACCTTCATGATCTCTAAAATGTAATGCCATCATACCGTTATATATACCGATAACATCATGATCAACACCTAATTCTTCAAAACGACTCTTCCAATAACTCAAACTTTCTTCATTTGGAACTAACAGGCCAATTCTTGAAATTGAATTTGTACCTTTATACGTTTGACCCATAGGTTTAATTTCAAAAAATGTTAAAGAAGTACCAGGTGTTCCAACCTCATCACCATAGAACAAATGATACATCGAAGGATCATCTTGATTCACTGACTTTAAATACATACGCAAACCTAATTTATTCACATAAAAATCTTTATTTAACTTAGCATCTTTCGTTAACATTGAAATATGATGATGACCTAAAATTTCTACCATAGCAGTACCTCCTATATATTTAACTACATTATACCCGCTAAAGAATAATCATTACAAAAATTAAACTCACAGACGACAATATAGACACCAGTCATAGAGAAGTCACTATGACTGGTGTCTTGTTATGCATATTTTTTATATAAATATTCGAATATTTTTTCGAAACCTTCTATCCAATATTCCTCTACAAAATCTTGAATCTCCATTTTGTATAACTTCATAAATTCTGAAACAGCTTCTCGATGATTTTCTGAATTATTCAAGTCATTTATAGCATTCAATTTATTATATATTTCAATTGGAAGATGATGAGCAGCTTTTTTTCCTAATAATGATTTTTGAGGATAGTGTTTGTATAACAACACTTTAATTGCATGATTCATCGCATTATCAATCATTTGAGTCGTCCATAAATTCTGTCCTCTATTCACTATGTGATCGTATTGAAATATAAACCAACAACTGTCTAGAGCAGAATCTTGAAACATTTCCTTCGTTAAAATCAAATCTTGTTTAACATAGTTTTCAAGTATTTTTTTAGAATCATACAGCACTTTTATATCATCTGTTAGAGGATATTTATTTTCATGCACTATGTAGCAATCAACATGTAACATGTTTTCATATACACCTACTATTTGTGGGCATATTATTTCTACAAGCTCTTTGTAAAGTAGCTTTTGGTATTGTTCAAGAGAATCAATGATGTCATTATACACATCTTCAACATATACCTCTTTTTCTAGCATTACATATAAATCTAAATCTGAGTATGCATCATTTTCTCCCCTTGCAATTGAACCTTTTAAAAATATTGCCACTACTCCTTCTATATTTTTCATTTTTGGTAATATATTTTCCATAGCAACTTCGTATCTCATTATCTACACCTAATTCCCTTAAAATTCAGATTATTTCAATATAACATAATTGCAATTGAATATTAAGTGCATATTTTTCGAAATATTAAATTTTTAGCGTTATGATAAAGTTCATGAGGAGAGATAAGATATGACGAGTGAACAGAAGAAGCGATCTATTTCATTATTATTAGCAGGGTTTATTATTTTTTCTAGCCTATATGTTACACAGCCTATATTTAACGGTCTTAGTCACTATTTCAATGTTCCGTTATCTGATGTCAGTTTAACATTGTCTGTTTCTACGTTTATGCTTGGACTCGGTTTAATAATCGCACCAATGCTCAATAACATTGAAAAGAAACGTATGATGTCTATTTCTGTTTTATTAGTAAGCTTACTATCTATAGCTAGTGTATTCGTTACAAACTTCTATTTGTTCCTCGTTATTCGTGGTCTTATGGGTCTAGCCTTAAGTGGTGTTCCTTCAATTGCTATGGCGTACATAGCGGATGAAGTACATAAAGATCGTGTGCGTAAAGTCATGGGATTATATGTAGCTGGTACGACTTTTGGTGGTATGTCTGGTCGTGTTGTAGTGGGCATTTTAACAGACATAGCGAATTGGCAAATCGCCATTGCGTCACTTAGTATAATCAATTTAATTCTTGCGATATTCATGGTGATATTACTACCCGCTTCAACTGTCCAAACGCCAAATTGGGTGTCACCTAAGCAACATTTAATTAAATACAGTCAATTATTGAGCGTACCTGCAGTTTTAAAATCAATGTCGTTAGCATTTTTATTAATGGGTACTTTCGTAACAGTATACAGCTATATTACCGTTCGCTTTGAAAGAGCCCCTTTTTCATTAAGCGAATCTACCATTGCATTTATATTCATTCTATATTTAATTGGTACATATAGCTCGATCAACTTTGGAAAACTCAGCACTAAACTTGGTATAAAAAAAGCATATAGATTAGCGATAACTATTATGATTATAGGAATAGCACTCACTTTTATCACGTACTTACCTATAGATATTATTGGATTAGCAGCTATGACATTTGGCTTCTTCGGTGCACATTCTATACAAAGTAGTTATATCGCGACACTTACAGACTCCAGTAAATCACATGCATCAACATTATATTTATTAGGTTATTATGTTGGATCTAGCTTATTGACCATACTTGGTGGACATATTTTCGTGAAATTTGACTGGTTAGGTATTGGTTTATTATCACTCGTGCTCACACTAATAGCAGTTGTCATTAGTAATTCATTATTTAAGAATGTCGTTAATTAATAGTCGTATGAAAGTAATAAATTAAGCCTGGGAAAGAGCTCCCAGGCTTAATTGTGCTATTCTAGTCCTAATTTTTCTAATCCTAATTCTTCTACTGTTAGCCCTTCTGTGAAGAAATCTCTTTCTAAAATGGTTGATGCTATTACAATGATGGCATCTATATTTGGTGTTGGTACACCTATTACTTTACCTAGACTTGACCAAAGTACTAAACCAAATGCAATGTCCTCTGTTAAATATCTATTCTCTACTTCGTTTGGACCATTAATTTGTGAAAATACTGGACTTGTATTGAATAATTTATTAAGTGGTTTTTCTTCATCATCTTTTGATAAGTAGCCTCGTTCTATACGAGCGCCTTTTGCTGTATTTAACTCGAACCCTAACTTTCTACCTAATGAAAGTCTTTCTAATTCTACAGCATGTAATAGTTTAACTGTATGTGGTGTGATCCCTTCTTTATATAATGAGAAACTATCTGCATAATCTATTCTCCCTACGTTTAAAAGTGTCGGTCCAGGATGTACTTCTGGATTACCATTTTCTAAGTTAGTCTTCCATAGACTTTCTTCTTTAACGACGTAAGGATAGATTTTTTTAATAAGCTTAAAGCTTTCTGTTAAATAGCTTTTATCATATGTTGAATAGTGTACCTTCTTAACATTAAGTGATAAGTTTACTTCTGCTTTATCGTAATCGACTCGTGTCCCATAAGTTAATGTATTCAACTCTGCAAATTTTGGCATCACATCAATATGTTTATGTTCCAAAACATTGATGAATCGTATAGAACCCATTGCTGCAGCTATATTAAATAGAATAAGCTGTTTTTCTGTTATAAATGGCGCCATCGTTTTAGCGTAGTGTTCGATGAATGATGAAGGGATAATCATTTGAATAACTTCTGCATCTTTCAATACATATTCCATATCATCACTGACATCTGTGAATTTTACGAAGTTCTTTTCCCCTTCATTATTAAAATCAAACCCTCCTCTTTCAATTGCTTTATCGAATTTATGGATAGATTGATTTCGGCAATATAATTTCACCTCATGTCCTTTTGAAATCATATCTAAAGCAGCTGTAACTGCACCATTACCAGACCCTACTATTGCTATTTTCATGTTATCCTTCCCTTCTTTAAATGATGTAATTTGCCTTTGATTTATATATACCCAGGAAATTTTAACATAAAAGAAGCGTTCATCGTAGCACCTCAGAAAAAATGATTAGAGGCTAAGACAATTCATTTGTCCTAGCCTCTAATTACAATTGATATTTAGTTAATTTGTTTGTTTCGCTTTTTCTTCTATTGTTTGAGTGATCACACTAATAATTGTATTGATATCATCTTCCTCAATTACAAGAGGTGGCGCTAAACGTATAATGTTACCTTGAGTTTCTTTACACAAAACGCCTTGCTCATTGATGCTTGATACAATTGATTGTGCATTCTCATTTAATTCAATACCGATAAACAACCCACGTCCTCTCACTTCTTTTATAATTGAACTGTCTATATTTTGTAATCCGCTTAATAATTTTTTGCCTAGTTGTTCTGAACGTTCTGGCAGAGATTCATCTATAAGTACATCTAAAGATGCAATCGATACCGCACATGCTAATGGATTACCTCCAAACGTCGAACCATGTGTTCCTGGTGTAAGTACTTGCATAACATCATCGTTAGCTACAACTGCAGAAATAGGATATAATCCACCACCTAAAGCTTTACCTAATAAATACATATCTGGCTCTACTTCTTCCCATTCCATTGCAAACATTTTACCGGTTCTACCTAATCCAACTTGAATTTCATCTGCAATGAGTAATACATTGTGTTGTTCACATAATGCTTTAACATCTTTAATGAAATTTTTAGGTGGTATATTTACGCCACCTTCACCTTGAATGGGCTCCAAAATGATTGCAGTTGTTTGAGGAGTAATGAGTGACTCTATTTGTTCTATATTTCCAAATTCACTGTATTTAATATTACCTGCTAATACACCAAATCCTTTTTTATAACTTTCATTTGATGACAGAGATAATGAACCAATCGTTCTACCGTGGAAATTGCCTTCCATTGCTATAATCTCTGCATCATCTGCGTTAATACCTTTAACATCTTGTCCCCATTTTGTAGCGACTTTAATTGCTGTTTCTACTGCTTCTGTACCAGTATTCATCGGTAAAACTTTATTTTTGTTCGCTAATTTACAAATTTTCTCTTCCCAAACACCTAAATTATCACTATACAATGCTCTAGAAGTCATCGTAATTTTTTGGCTTTGATCAAGAAATGCTTGTATGATTTTAGGATGACTATGACCTTGGTTAAGTACAGAAAAACCAGATACGCAATCTATATATGTATTTCCATCAGAGTCTTTAACGTGTGCGCCTTGTCCTTCAATCAAAACAATATTTAAAGGACTATAATTATTCGGGCTATACTTTTCTGTTAGTTCAATAAACTGATTCATTTAGTACCCACCTTTTATAATAAATATACTTGAATTTGTATTAATATTCATTATCATACATTTATTTTGTATATAAGTCAAAATAAAAAGAGAAGATTTTCACTTCTCTTTTAAGGAATTTATTCAAATGATAGTCTTATAGTCATTACTAAAATTTGCTTTTACCATGGCAATTAAACATAATATATTAATATAAACCGTTCAAAAAATAATTGTCACGATTTCAAAGTAAAGGAGCAATATTATGATTATTAGACAAGCGACAATTTCTGATTTAAATCAATTAGTAGAATTAAGAAAAGCTCAATTAATAGATGAAGGATCCAATCCAACACCTAATATTGATCACGATTTAGAACGCTTTTTTACTGATGCATTAACTGATAAATCTCTATATCAATTGCTTGGAGTTGAAAACGACACAATCATCGCTAGCGGAGCAATTGTTTATTATCCATTCCCTCCGTCATTTACTAATCCATCTGGCGAAAGAGCTTATGTTACAAATATTTATACTCATCCAGATTATAGAGGTCGTGGTATTGCACAAACAATCATTAAAGCACTCATTAAAAATGTAGAATCTAGAAACATTAAGAAAGTTTTCTTAGCTGCTTCAACTTTAGGCAAACCCGTCTATAAAAAACTTGGATTTGAAGAAGCGCCTGAATGGATGGAAATCAATTATGATTTATAAAAAAGATTAAGCCTAATTTAACTAATTAATTTTAACCCTATTGTACTTGCTAATATAAGACCAATAAAAAACATTCTCTTTAAATCTTTAGATTCACCATAATAAATAATTCCTAATAAAGCTCCACCCACTGCTCCAATACCTGTCCATACTGCATAACTCGTACTCATCGGTATTGTATGCATTGCTATTGATAAACAAACAAAACTCAATGAGAAGAATAATACTAATCCTAATAAAGATGAAATATTATTACGTTTTGCATATATATTTATAAATAAGACACCTAGCATTTCAAAAAGTCCTGCCATTACTAACACTATCCATGCCATTTTATGCTACCTCCTCATCATTTGTTACAAGTTTCAATCCAACCACACCAATAATTAATGTCACGATTAATATCACTTTACCTACAACTAAAGGTTCACCAAAGAATGCGAAATCTGCAATTGTAACGCCTGTTGCACCTAGTCCTACATAAACTGCATAAGAAGTCCCAACAGGTAATTGTTTAGACGCATTAATTAACAAATAAAAACTTACTACAATTGCTATAACCGTTAAACACCATTCAAACGTATTAGTAGCATGTGTAAGACCAACTACCCAACCTACTTCAAAAAGTGCACCAACCATAATTTTTAACCAATTCATTATTCATTCCTCCTTAAATAAAAAAGCCTAGGAAACTTATTAAATAAGTCTCCCAGGCTTTTATCCTTCCGTGTCACAAGTACATACTCGTGGCTTTCTCTCGGTCCAGGCTAACATTTTTGTTACGGAACCCTAGAAAGCTTTTATTAGATTAATTCGAATTATAGCAAATACATAATTTTAGGTCAACAAAGTATAATTCATATTACTTAATTACAAATCACAACTCAAATCATATATAATAGAATTAATATATTATGAGCTAAAGCAATTGAGGTGAATGCATTGAATCAAACAGGATATCGTATCAAACAAAGAAGAGAAGAACTTGGATTTAGCACGTATAAATTAGCCAAACTTATGAACGTAAATCAATCAACTATTTCCAGATATGAAACCGGGCAAACGGCCAAATTGACACCAACAGTAGTTGAAAAATTAGCTATCGCACTCTCTACTACACCAGCATATATTATGGGATGGGTAAACGTTCCAGAAGCGTATGAAGACGAAGAAGATTCTCAAATAATAAATGAATCCATTCAACTCCTAAGATCATTAAACAAAAAGAAAAAAAGAGAAGTTTATGAGTACATTCAAGAAATTTCTAAACAATAGAGGATTCTATACTCTATAAATTTTAAGGAGGCAATACGTATGAACGTAAACTATCAAACAGACGAAACACATGCTCATCAAACAATAACAACTAATATCCATTCAAATAAATCACATATCTTCAAGCTATTAGGTACAACCACAGGAATACAACAATGGTTTCCAGAACTATCATTTGAAGAAGAAAAAGAAGGCAGTCGTTTAGTTTTCGATTTAGGAAACAATCAATATGAGTATTTTGATATTACCAACTACGAATCAGACAGCCGCATAGCATATAATTGGGATCAAGGACATGTAGACTTCACACTAGAAGAAAACGGAGACACAACAACTCTAACATTCAAAGAATCATTACCTTACACATTCCAAACCATAGCCAATGACTTTACAGGATGGTATTTCCAGATACAAAGCGTTAAAAAATTAGCAGAAACCGGACAACCACTATCAAAATCAGACTTTGATTTCGAATCAAAAACTAAAGAAATTGAAAGTTCATTAAAAATTGACGAATAATGAGCTAAAATTAGTAAAATTAGTTTACCGAAATGAATAATAAAACCCAATGAAGTGTTAGGGACATAATTACGAGTATTGTCCGTAAGAAGGGGCGTTAGGGACATAATTACGAGTAATGTCCCTAAGAGCAACTATAAAAAATAAGCATATCACTGTAAACTTTAAAAAAGCAGTTAAGTGATATGCTTATTTATTTTAAGTTAAGATTTATGTCCAAAACTCTTCATTATTTTATAATCTCCATATTTTCATACTAATATAAACAATAAGAAAAGCTACACCCGCAAATATAACCGGTATCATAATTGCCATAATCCTATCTTTACTTTTAACTTTCTTAGTTCTTTCTCTTATTGTTTTAACATCTTTACCTTCCATATGATCCAAAATCTGGCTAAAAGTTTTAATGTTATGTTTTGCTTTAAATCTATCAATTTTAAAACCATAAAACATACTGAGCAACCACAATATAAAAGGTACAACCACCCCATACATACCTATAAATTTAACAATCGGCATTACAGTAATAAGTGCCAACAGTAAATATAACAACATCAGCCAAGTCCACTTATCAAGTTCTTTTCTATTAATTTCATTCTTCATCATATTTACGTCTCCTTTAACTAAATGATCTAAGGAAACATCGAAAATATTACTTAGCAGCAACAAAGATTCTATATCAGGATAACTCTTACCTCTTTCCCAATTGGAAATAGATTGTCTGCTCACAAATACTTTTTCTGCTAAATCTTCTTGAGATAAATTAAACTCTTTTCTTAAATGAATAATTTGCTTACTTAAGTTCATTTCGATGACTCCTTGTTATCAATTTAGTAAAAGACTTAAAAGTTAGTGTACCAAACAAAGTTTACATTGCACCAAAAAACAAAAATTATAATTGCAAAATATTTTTTGCAACGTTGTTATATCAAGGTTCAACTAAAAAGAAGCTGACAGTCCTTAGGCACTGAACCCCTAAAATGGGAACTTAATAAAAACACTATTTTCTAGGCTGCTAATTATTTGATTAATCTATTTGAACAGAACCCACATCACTCGTAATTTTCACTAAATTATGTCCAGAACCAACTTTTTTATTTTTCAATTCTGGTTGATTGATTTTAGTATTACCGACGTCTTGCTCAATATCTAAAAGCGTATTCTTTGGTACTTCATTATATATTAATTTGATAGAACCTGTATCTGTCTTAATATTAATTGGTTTATCCACTGGTACACCATTTATTTCAATTGCTCCTGTGTCAGTTTTTAATTTACTACTTTCAAAATTTATATGATGTAATGAAATTTCACCTGTATCTGAACCAACTTTTAAATTTCCTAATTGAGAACTTGAAATATCTATTCTACCTGTATCCACTTCAAATGTTGAAGTTTCAGATTTAATATCTTTAACATTTATTTTGCCTGTATCTGTTTTTACATTTAAATGATTTAATTTTTCCGGCACTGTAACTTCAATTTGATTATGCATATTTCTAAAAAAATCAAAATTTATGATGTCATATTGATTTTTAACATTAATATTTAAATTATTGCCACTAACTTTTGAACTCACTTGTAAATCGTCTTCACTTCCTACTGACTTCACTTTAAATTGATTACCTTTTTTAATTTTTATAGCTGCATCTCTTCCGTTTACGTTTATATTTTTTATATCGTTTTCGTAAGTTTTATTGACTAGCGTTTTTTCACTCGTGTTATTTGCTAACTTTTGCCCTTCTCGCAACATCATAACACCAAATATTATAAACAAAATCAATCCAACACTAAATAATAGCCATAATATTTTTTTCATGATTTAGCACTTCCTTTAACGATAGAAATATTCCATCGTAAATATTTTACAAACAGTTTGTACGACCATTTCATTAATAAATAAGTGACTGTAAATATCATCAAACCTAATCCGAAGCTTGTCAGGACAACATAAAGATCAATTGGTTGTATCACATCAAATCCATTATAAACACCTTTTACAATCAACATTGCTGGGGTAATTAATAAAGATAATGTAGTTACAATAAAACTAAATAAAATAGAAATGATAATAACAATTGGTATTAAAATAACAAAGAAATTTAATATACTTAGTCCCATTACAGATATAATAGCTTGCCATACGTTTCTCACTTTATTATTTGTTTCTGCTCTATCAAGTGCTAACGTCGCATTGATTTCTTTAGCAATCTCTTTAGGATTTCCAAGCTCTTTAGCAATCATGTCTTCAGATTGTCCGTCTTTTATACCACTAATAAAATGCGTTTCATATTCATCAAGAATATCAGCACGCTCATCAACCGAAACATTCTTCAAGTATTTATTTAGTGTGTTTAAATATGACTTCTTATTCATCAATTTTCACTCTCCTCTAAAAATAAATCTACAGCTTCTGTAAAGCTTTTCCACTCAATTAACAAATTTTCTAACCTCGTAATTCCTAAATCCGTTATTTTATAATATTTTCTAGCTGGTCCTTCAGTTGAAGGTTTGTAATAAGTCGTTAAATAATCGTCATTAACTAAACGTCTGAGCAATGGATAAACAGTCCCCTCAGATATCATAATTCTAGGTGTTATTTTTTGAATTAATGAGTAACCATATTGGTCTTCTCCTTTAATAATGAGTAATACTATAAATTCGAGTGCACCTTTTTTAAATTGAATATTCATAATTTCCCTCCACATCATCCAGTACTAAACAATGTATAATAGCTGTTAAAAAAATATACCTCACACTATTAAACATTGCAAGGTAGTGAACAATAAATAGTCTGTATATTTTTTGCAACGTTGTTATATCAAGGCTCAACTAAAAAGAAGCTGACAGTCCTTAGCTGTCAGCTTCTTTAATATTAAAGTGATTCCAATAAACTAATATATTTTTTCTTTTGTTTATTGGAAACATAGAATTCATATTTCCCTTTTTTATACCGAAATTCGTATTTAGATATTTGCATCTTATCCTGTAATGTTTCGATGTCAACTTGCTTTTCTTCTAATAAATCTGTAATTCTTTGGTTATAAAAATCTTTTCGAATTCTTAAGTTCATCATAATAAAATGAAATATAAACAAAGGTACAGCTGCAATTTCTAAATACATACCCTTTGCAATTAAATAATATAAGATGCAAATAATGAATATCCCTATAATTTCTAAAACATATCTTATTGGATTATATTGATAATTTTCTATTAACGCTCTTCTTAAAGTTCTCATTTTACATCCTTCTAATTATTATAATTTTCAAGAATTTTTAAATATTTTTTCTTTCTAGATGACAAAACAAAAAACTCATAAGTATTTTCATTTTCAGTTACTTCATATTTTGTTAAACCAGTTATTTCGTATAATTTTTCTTTAGAGATATTTTTCTTACGAATATGGCTATTTAACTTTTCATTTAGTACTTCCCTTGTAACAAATACATTAAAGTGAATAAAATTTAATAAGACCATCACAACACCAAATAAAATTATTTGTACGATATCAGACTTTAAAATTAATAATGCTATCCAAACTATTAGACAAGGTATTATGAATGAAAATATAAATTGCTTTGGTCTTAACTTTATATTTTCTGTAATTGTGTTCATTAACATCACCTCGTAACAAAATATTAGTTTATATTATTAATTATACAGACTAAAATCATTATTTTTCAACACTCTATTATAGCCCCGTACTCCCTTTTTGTAATTGTCTTTCGATAAATGTTCGTTTCGATTCTAAGTGTTCTGGTAAGTATAGCGGGATGTCTTGAAATTGCTTTTCTTCAAATGTTATTGCTTCCATATTGAGCTTTAACGTCGCTACTTCGAATAAGAGCTGATTAGGGTCTTGATAATATATGGATTTAAAGAAGCCTCTATTTTTTATAGGTGAGTGTATCATATTTAATTTATCTAATGATACTGCGATATCATCTAATGTACTTTCCGCTTCTGCTGATATTGCTACGTGATGTATAGCTCCAAATCCTTGTTCTTCTAATGGATTAAATGTGTCGTAAATCAAATGTACTTCATGGTACATTTCACTATTGTTGTTATGCAGTATATTTACGGTCAAACCTGTATCAAAGAATGCTGTTTGACCATATGTCTTCCAATTGAATAAATCTTGGAAGTGTTGTTTACTTGCTTCTGGATATCTCACTCTAGCGTGTACGGAATCTAAGGCTAATATTTGATGTTCAAAGGGCACAACACTATTTTCATCTCTGTTGAATAAGCTAATGTCTTCATGATCAGCTATTACGATTAAGCCAAGCGGTGTTTGATCTGGTCCTTCAAATCGAATTAGACTGCGGTCAGTATAACTTTCAATACCGTAGTGACAAACTTCAAACTGATCAAATCGCTGTTCCCAATATTGTAATGACTCTACTGATGGTACTTTAAATAACAATCGATCAAATGCATTAGCTCCGAATTGATTTTCTTTACCTTCTTTCATTTCAAACAATGTCACTTCAGTTCCAGGTCGCCCATATTTATCTGCAAAGAAAATATGATACATTTCATAGTTCTCTTGATTAACAGTCTTCATTAGTAAATTCAGACCTAGTATATTACGGTAGAAGTTAAATGATTGTTCTGCATCGTGATTAATAATAGATACATGGTGTATAATTGAATTATGATTCATTAACAACAGCCCTTTCAAATTTATGGAGGAGATAGAATGGAATATTTCTTACAAGAAAACCCAAACTCTGATACTTTAATTGTACTTTTTCATGGTACCGGAGGCAATCAATACCAACTTCTACCGTTTTCAGGTGCGTTATTCCCTGAAGCTAACATATTAAGTCTGCAAGGCAATGTTGGAGAAGGAACAGAAAGACGATTTTTCGCACCTTTAAATCATAATGCTTTAGATCGAAATGATTTTAGCAAACATACTGAAGACTTTGTAGAATTTTGGCATTCATTTATTAAAGAACATAACTATCAACATATTATATTCTTTGGTTATTCAAATGGTGCAAATTTCATCATTGGTCTACTTGAACAAGGCATTACAAATATTGACCGTGCCTTATTACTTCATCCATCTAATTTAGAATATAAAATCACTGAAAGATATGAACATACATCTATTATCATAACAAGTGGTTCAAACGATTATTTAACTGTACCAGGTAAAATTAAGGCACTAGCCGATGAACTTAGACCATTATTTAAAGAAGTTCAATTTGAGCTTTTAGATGGTGGCCACGAATTAGATGAACCAGAAATCGAAAAATTAAAAACAATCCTTTAGTCATTATTGATTTATAAAATGACCAAATTTATCTTATCAAAAGTGCATTTACAGATGATATAATAATGAAGTCGCCTTAACTTCCGGCGGTATTTTCGGCGGAAGGAGGTGTAGCCAGTGGAACTACTTTTTGTTAGTATAATTGCACCTGTTGTTTCAGGATGCATAATTGCGGGTTTTACGTTTTGGCTAAACAGCCGCAATAAATAATAAGGTGACATAGCCCATCAAAAAGAACCCCCAACCTATTCCAGTAGGTTGGGGGTTCGGTGTTCCAATGGAACTACTTTTTGTTAAACATATTATAACATCATAGTTTAGAAAAATGCAAAAAGGATCACCTAGTTAAATTTGTTTAACATATTCTCGTAATTTATTCAGTGCATGCTTATGTTCGAAACTCTTGTTCACATCATGACCACAGTCATCGGTGGTTGTATTGTCACTCTATTTGCGCATTGGCTACGCAATCGAGATGATAAGTAAAATAGGCGACTAGCCAACACAAAAATCCCCTCACTACTCGCAATAGTGAGGGGATTAGTGCATATATGCACGAAACTCTTGTTAAAGAGATTATAACATCATAGTAGAGAAAACTGCAAAGTACATACTATAATAATCGTCCAGCTTTATTTAAAAGTGTTCAATCTTGATTCTTTTTTTATTAGCATTTTTTACTTTAAAACTTATACTGTTATTCTCGATTCATTATTTTTGCTATTGCAATATCTAAATGGTCCCCAGATTCTTTAAGTTTACTTATTATATTATTTTTGTCTTGTTCGGTACGTGTTTGACTTAATTTATATGCAGCTTGTATTTCTTTAACTTCAATTTCAAATCCTATAATTCCATTGATTTGTTTACGTGTGTTTTCAGACATATTGTCCCAAGTTGCTCCGTTCTCTCTATGTCCTTCATATTTATTCAACAAATAGGTTAAATCTTCAATAAGTTCGCTTTCACTTAAAAGTCTACTATCCCCATATACATGAACACTTTGATAATTCCATGTTGGGACATCTTCTTTTTCATACCAAGTAGACGAAATATATGCATGAGGTCCTTGAAATATAATTAAAACATTTGATGCTTTATTTAATAATCTCCATTGATCGTTATTCTTAGCTAAATGACCAGTAACATATATCTCTCCGTTTTTTTCATGAATATTAATTGGTACATGCGTCGCTATAGGTTTATCCCCATCGTTTGTTATGATCGTTACAAATTGATGTTCTAGCATAAATGATTTGATTTCTTGAATATCATTTTCTTTATAATGTTTTGGAATATACATAGTAAAGCCCCCTTATAAATGTTTAATCATGATATAGTCTATTTGTTTTTCATCCCCCATATAAAAAGCATGTTCATCTATTTTTTCAAATTTAAATTTTTCATAGAATGCAATAGCATTATAGTTCTTCTCCCATACACCTAGCCAAATATGATCGCATGATAATTCTTTAGCTACCTCAATTGATTTATCATATAGTTGCTTACCTAATCCAAGTTTTTGAAATTGGTTTAGAACATAAATACGTTCAATTTCTAAATTATTTCCTTCAATAAATTCCGTTTGAGCGTCTTGAATATTTAATTTTAAGTATCCTGCTAATGATTTTTGATAAAATATAAAATAAAAAAATGAATTTGAATTTTGAAATTCTTTTAATAATCTTTCTTTAGTGAAAGTGTGTAGTAAATAATTGTCAATGTTCTCTTTTTTATTTTGTTCTCTAAATGTTTCATCAAATGTTTGGTATGATATACTTTGCAATTGTTCTAAATCTTCTATGACACATTCTCTTATCATTTTTTCACCATCCTTTAATATTGTCTTTTGTTACCTTTTTTAACGCTTAACCAATCCTCAGATATATTGTTTTTCACTCGGTCTAAAGCTCTCGTTAGATCATTAATTTCTTCTTCAGTAAAACCTTTTAATGCTACTGAATTAGAGTGATTGTTTTCCCTTATTATAAACGGATAAAGTTCTTCACCTTTTTTAGTCGGGAATAACATTTTACTCTTTTTACTTTGATGGTGATTTTTTTTGAAAATTAATTCGTTTTTTTCAAGTTTATTTATTGCTCTTGATGCTGTAGTGCGGTCAATCCTCAACATTTCAGCCAATTTTTCTTGTATGATACCTGGATTTTCACAGATTCTGACTAAATATACGAATTGGCCTTTTGTAAGACTGATTTCTTTGAATTCTATGTTGCTTATAGAGTCTAATGATCTAGAAATAATACCTATATCTCTTAATATGTCTTTCATTGTCTGACCCCTTTTATTTTTGTTGCAAATGCAACTATTTTATTTAATAATGTAACATATATTAATTATATTTCAAGGATCTATTACTTATAAATTAAGTCGTAATAACTAAGAGTGAAATAAAATAAATTCTAAAATACTTTGGGACACAAATCCCTTTATCAAAAAAGTCACCCAATCTGGAAGATTGAGTGATTTTTTGTTTATGATTTTTAGTACAAAGCAATTAATAAGTAAATAAATAATACATTATTAGCTATCCCATTTTGAACGTAATATACATGAACAGAAGTTATTTTGTGGGTATTCTGGTTCAAAATACTTTATAACGTCTGATTTGATATTGCCAAATGTCGTTTCTGGTTTATGTTTGAAACCATCGTAAAATGCTTGTATTACATCATGTTTAAAATTCCCTCTAGGGAATTTTGTAGCGACTGCTTTACGTAATTGATCAGAATATTGATTCCAATTATCGCCCATAACATCCATACCAACACCATGATATAGTAGAGCAACATTATTTTCCTTATGTTCTGCAATACCTAAAGTCGTGTGTAAAGCTATAGAATCCCATGCTAATTGCAAATCACTTTTATCATAATTATAATTTTGTAAAAATTGTCTAACAGCATTTGCTCCATCAACTTCAAATCTTAAATCATCGCTGCCATAAGTTTCAGTTAAGCCTAAATCGTGAAATAACGCTGTGATATAGAGCAATTCTTTATCGTATTTTAGTTGATCTTGGATTCCTTTTGTTTCTCCAAATAAATAAACTCTATTAGAGTGATTCCAAATTAATTCATTTCCATATTCTCTTACAATCTCTTGTGCATCTTGAATAATTTTACTATCTGGGACTTTAATTTCATCTAAACTTTTAATCAATTAAAAAAACCCCTTCTCAAATTATAATACATTTAATATATTCCTCTTAATTTAAAAAAGTAAACTTATTTGAGAAGGAGGAAAGTTGAGATTTTTACCATGAAAGTACATTGGATTATCACACTCAAATTTTAGCGACACCTTTTCAGGTGAGTAATTTCGCTTTTGGATATTTCAAATCAACTCATACTGATGAATAACATAGGTGAATTAAATATCAGTATAATCTTTAATTTTAAAGTCTGAAAATGTTGAATCATAATCTAAGTCATATTTAGATTTGATACTTTTGCCATCATTGTCTTTCTTTTCAATCTCTATTGTGATTGTGTCACCTTTTTTATCATACTTTGTTACTTTTGGTTTAGTGAATTCTATGCCTCCACCTTCTTCTACAACTTTTTCAATATGATCTGCTGTATCTGAACTACTCTTAATATAGCTATGTTTTTTTCTACTTTATTAATATTTTCCCTCTTATAATTCATAGGTTATAGCCCAGGAAATATTGACCTCTTTATAAATTAAATGAGCTTTTTACAATATGACGATATTATAAAAAGCTCCAGGTTTTATTATTTTATAATTGTGTTCTCAAAGACAAGTCTAGGTTTAGCACCTAATATTAATAAGAATATTTGAGCGTATTTTACATCTTGATGATGTTTAAAGATATTCATCAAAATATCAATATTTTCATCTTCAGTAATTTTTTTAACTTCGTCAGTATAAATTTGTAATACTGAATCTTTAATAAACGGTGGTCGTGATTCAATTTTATCAATACCATTTATCAATTCACCTAAATATTGATAGTGGATTTGTAATTGTCTCGTTAAACTGACAACATGCTCTAAGTTTTCAAAGAATCGAGGATAGTTCTTTTCTAATGATACAATGTCATTTTGAACTTTATAAATTTCATTTGTACTTGCAAACATAATTAGTAACTCCCTTCTTTAATTCTTTCCCAAGGTTTTTCTAAACCTATTATTTTTGTTAATTCTTGGCTATGCTCTCTTCTTTGTCTTCTCATGTTTGCACGTTTACTTCCTGATTCAAATAAAAATAATTCTTCTTTCGTTTCTGGTACTATAGCTGGAACTCTTATAGGTCTCTTATCACCATCTAATGCTACGAATGTTAAAAATGCAGTTGCCGCAATTTTTCTTTCTCCTGTTAACATATCTTCAGCTATAACTTTACAGAAAATTTCCATCGATTTATTCCCTGTGTATGACACGAATGACTCAATACAAACTGAATCTGTTTGTCTAATTGGTACTAAGAAATCTATAGAATCCGTAGAAGCTGTTACGCATTCTTTTACTCTTGCATGTCTTCTAGCTGATAACGTTGCATTGTTATCTAACTTTTTCATTAATACGCCTCCGAACAACGTATTATAATTATTCAAATCATTGACTAGTACTTGGTCTGTACTTACTACTCTGCTCTCGTTGGGGTGTTTAAAATGTATCATATATATTTCCTTCCTTTTATCTCGTATAACTACATCTTAATCCCCTAAATACATTTATAAAAATCGTTAATTTTTATATAAACTATAAAAATAATCTATGTAAACGCATTACTCATTCATTTAAAAGTAATCTGTCTTGTAAAAATTCAAGCAATTTCTTTGTAATATGGTTTTGATAACCTTCTTTTTTCCAAATAATCGCCAATTCCCACCCGATATTCAAGTTGCTAATGCTGACACTTTTCAAGTCTTCATTCAGCAAATCTGTAATACTAGAAGGTAAAATACAAATACCTAAATCAGATAAGATCATCTGCTCAATAAAAGTCCACTGCGTACTCTCAGATATAATATTCGGAATAAAGCCCGACATTCTACAACATTGCTTAATACGATCATTTAAATAATAATCAGAATTAAAAAGAATGAAACTCTCGTTTGAAAGTTCACTTAGATCCACAGACTTTTGATCAGCTATATAATGATTTTTATTAACTACAACTTTCAACTCTTCACTGAAAAAGAAGAACGAATTAAACAAATTATTATCAGTAGGTAGCACAGTAATACCTATGTCTAAATCATCCTTTAAAATCTCATCCTCAATTCTTTTACTACCATCTTCCAAAATATGAAACGTCACATTAGGATATAGTTGATGGAATTCAGAAATCAGCTTAGTAAACTTATTCACATTCATAATCGTAGGAATACCAATTCTCACATGACCTTCTTCAATTTCTAATAAATTATTCAATTCAACAGGAATATTCTCATACATCTTCAAGAAATCCTTACAAATTTTATAAAAGACTTTTCCAGCATCCGTTAATATGATTTGTCTCTTAGAACGATCAAACAACGCAACATTTAATTCCTCTTCTAATAACTTAATTGAATTACTAATAGTAGGTTGTGTAATGTATAAATTCTCTGAGGCTTTCGTCATACTCTTGAACTTTGCAACTTCTATAAAATATTGCATTTGTTTTATCTCCACGATAAATCCCCCAATAATTATTAATCTTCTTTACATTATTACACAAAACGAGGCTGAGACAAATTTATGTCTCAACCTCGTTTTTGTAATCAAATTAGCTTATATAGTTATCCTTATCAACAATTTTGCTGGGAACTGCTTTTAACACATCTCTTATCAGCAATTTTGTTGAAAACTGCTTTTAACACTACCCTTATCAGCAATTTTACTGATAACTGCTTTTACCGCACCTCTTATCAGCAATTTTGTTGAAATCTGCTTTTAACACTACCCTTATCAGCAATTTTACTGAAATCTGCTTTTAACACTACCCTTATCAGCACTTCTAAATTATTCCATCTTTTTTCTTCTTTTGTTTTTCCTATATTAGATATTTTTGTCATGACCCAACCTACAATAGACGTAGAACCATAGGAGATTGCATCTACAATATTTTTATATCCTTTTAAATCTACTGATTGTGCCATCTCATTTATTCTTTTATTAATTCGAGAAATGGATTATCGCGAGATACCCAAACAATATAAAACAATTGAATGTCAGATTAATAAGTTTGATAGTGAAAAAAATAAGTTAGAGGTAATTAAAGATGATAAAAAGGTAAAAATAAATATGGATTTCATAGTAGTGATAAAGTAAAAAAATGGCGACCTAAAACATAAAACAAAATACTCCTTAAGTATGATGGAATATTTTAGGAGATAATTTACAATAATTTATACATACAAGAAAAGGAGGTTACATTATGAAAAAAGTAATTATAACTACAATATCAATTTTACTTCTTTGTATATTTTCATACTTAATTATATCGTTTCAATACTTAAACCGAACTGAATATTATTACGGTGTCGTATCACCAGATAACAAAACAGTTAAAAACTTAGTTAGTAAAGAGAGTCGTATGAATGAATATACTCTTACAACTAAAGAAAAATATAAGCACGGAGATATTATTCGTATCAAAACAACAGACGCTAAAGGTGTTATTTTAGAAGTTAAAAAGGTTTCTAAAGCTGATATTCCTAACAAAGTATATAAAAGACATTATAATCAATTCGAATAAGAACCTAAAAATAAAAACAACCCTCTAACTATAGCAGCTAGAGGGTTGTCTTAATTTTATATATTATTCCCACTCGATTGTACTTGGGGGCTTAGATGTAATGTCATAGACTACTCTATTTACGTGATCTACTTCATTTACGATACGGCTTGATACTTTTTGTAAGACTTCCCAATCGATTCTTGCAAAGTCACTTGTCATGCCGTCTATTGATGTTACTGCGCGTACGCCGACTGTGTAGTCATATGTACGATAGTCTCCCATAACACCTACTGAACGGATGTCAGGTAGTACTGTGAAGTATTGCCATATATCTCTTTCTAGACCTTCTTCACGTACAACTTCTCTAAGAATTGCATCAGATTCTCTCACGATTTCTAATTTATCTTCTGTGATTTCACCTAACACACGGATACCTAGTCCTGGACCTGGGAATGGTTGACGCCATACAAGGTGTTCTGGTATTCCTAATTCTATTCCTAGTGCACGTACTTCGTCTTTAAATAATGTATTAATTGGTTCGATTAATTGGAACTGCATATCTTCTGGTAATCCACCTACGTTATGGTGTGATTTAATTGTTTGTGCAGTTTTTGTTCCTGATTCGATTATATCTGTATATAACGTTCCTTGAGCTAGGAAGTCTACACCTTCTAACTTAGATGCTTCGTCATCAAATACATATACGAATTCATTACCGATGATTTTACGTTTCTTCTCTGGATCTGATACACCTGTTAATTTATTCATAAAGCGCTCTTTAGCATCTACTCTGATGATATTCATATTAAATCCTTCACCAAAGTTTTCCATTACCATGTCGCCTTCTCCTTTTCTAAGAAGTCCATGGTCTACGAAAATACATGTTAATTGATCACCAATTGCTTTATGAAGCAATACTGCTACGACTGATGAATCAACTCCACCACTCATCGCACACAATACTTTACGATCTCCAACTTGTTTTCTAATTTTTTCTACTTCAATATCAACAAAGTTTTCCATCGACCAGTTACCTGTACATTCACATACACGACGAATAAAGTTTCTTAATAAGTCGTTACCAAATTCAGTATGACGTACTTCTGGATGGAACTGTACACCGTATAATTTTCTTGATTTATCTTCAATTGCTGCATTTTGACAACTTGGGCTATCTGCAATGATTTCAAAGTTCTCAGGTATATCAATAACCTTATCACTGTGACTCATCCAAACTGTTTGACTGTTAGGTAAACTAAAGAATAAATCATCATCTGATTTAACGTTTAACGTTGCTTTACCGTATTCACGTTCATTCGCTCTTTCTACAGATCCACCTAATAATTTTGTCATTAACTGCATACCATAACAAATACCTAATACTGGGATGCCAAGCTCAAAAATTTCAGGATTAACTGTAAATGATCCTTCTTCATAAACTGAATTAGGTCCACCTGAAAGGATAATACCTTTAGGATTCATTTTTTTAATTTCTTCGATTGAGATTTCATGGTCGTGTAATTCACTATAGACGCCCATCTCTCTTATACGACGCGTAATCAATTGATTATATTGACTACCAAAGTCCAATACAAGAATTAACTCTTGTTCAAAAGCCATTTCCATAATTGTTGTTCTCCTTTAATTAAAATGAGTAGTTTGGTGCTTCTTTAGTAATTTGAACATCATGCGGATGTGATTCTTTAAGTCCTGCGCCAGTCATTCTAATAAACTGAGCATCTTCTCTTAATGCTTCTAAATTAGCTGAACCTGTATAGCCCATACCACTCTTAATACCGCCAGTTAATTGATAGATTGTATCTTGTAGAGGTCCTTTAAAGTCGATTCTACCTTCAATACCTTCTGGAACGAATTTCTTAGCTGTAGTGTCTTCTTGGAAGTAACGGTCTTTTGAACCTTGTTCCATTGCACCAAGTGAGCCCATACCACGATATACTTTGTATTGACGTCCTTGGAAGATTTCAGTTTGTCCAGGGCTTTCTTCTGTACCAGCAAGTAAACTACCTAACATTACAGCGTTACCACCAGCTGCTAATGCTTTAGCGATGTCTCCTGAGAACTTGATACCACCATCAGCAATAATTGCTTTACCATGTTTACGAGCTTCAGTTGCACAATCGTAAATAGCAGTAATTTGAGGTACACCAACACCAGCAACAACACGCGTTGTACAAATTGAACCTGGTCCAATACCAACTTTAACTACATCTGCTCCTGCTTCAAATAATGCTCTTGTACCTTCTTGCGTTGCAACATTACCTGCGATGATTGTTACTTCTGGATATGATTGACTAATTTCTTTAACTACATTTAATACACCTTTAGAATGACCATGAGCAGTATCTATAACAAGTGCATCTGCACCCGCTTCTACTAATTTTTGAGCACGGATTGGTGTATCTTTTGCAATACCTAATGCAGCGGCAACAAGAAGACGTCCTTCTTTATCTTTCGCAGCATATGGGAATTCAATTACTTTTTCAATATCTTTAATCGTAATTAAGCCTTTAAGTTTACCTTCGTTAGATACTAATGGAAGTTTTTCAATTTTATATTTTTGTAAAATTTCTTCAGCTTCATCTAAAGTTGTTCCAACTGGAGATGTCACTAAATCTTCTTTAGTCATAACATCTGAAATTTTGATGGAGAAGTTCTCGATAAATCTTAAATCACGGTTCGTAATAATACCTACAAGTTCCATATCTTCTTCGTTATTAACAATAGGTACACCAGAAATACGATATTTACTCATTAATGCTTCTGCTGCATATACTTGTTCGTCAGGTGTTAAGAAGAATGGGTTTGTAATAACACCATTTTCAGAACGTTTAACTTTTTGCACTTCGTCTGCTTGATGTTCTATAGACATATTTTTATGAATAACACCTAAGCCACCTTGTCTAGCCATAGCAATCGCCATTTTAGCTTCAGTAACTGTATCCATTCCAGCTGAGATAATAGGAATATTCAACTGAATATTCTTAGATAATGAAACGCTTAAGTCTACATCACTCGGTAATACTTCTGATTTTGCTGGTACTAATAATACGTCATCGAACGTTAAACCTTCTTTTTGAAATTTGTTTTCCCACATGAATAGAACCTCCACTTATTTATTTTCATATTTATTATTTCACATTTTCAATGTTTTGTTGATTGTTTAATCCATTAAAACACAAATTCAATATAATAGCTGAGAAAGTACCAAGTACTATACCGTTTTGAGTTAACCATGCATATTGTTCTCCAAATGTTTCAAGCGCTTGTGGTACAGCAGTAATTCCAGCACCTATTCCTACAGATACAGCAATTACGAGTAAATTGTTTTGTTTGTTAAAGTCTATGCCTCCAAGCATCTTAACGCCGTAAGCCATAACCATTCCAAACATCGCAATCATTGCGCCACCTAATACAGGGAAAGGAATCATACTTGCTAAAGCACCAAGCTTTGGTATCGATCCACATACAATTAAAAGTGCAACCATCATATACATGATCTGATTCTTTTTAGCTCCCGATAATGATACGAGTCCGACATTTTGAGAGTATGCTGTATATGGAAATGCATTAAATATTGCTCCAATCATTATAGCAATTCCTTCAGCTCTATAACCTTTTGATAAACCTTTTCTAGTGATTGGTTGCTTCGTAATTTCACTTAGTGCGTGATACACACCTGTTGATTCAATAAGACTCACAATTGCTACAATTACAAAAACAATCGTAGTGCCAAATTCGAATTCAAAGCCACTAAATCTAAATGGTCTTGGTAACTCTAACCAATTTGATGTTCTTAAACTTGATGTATCTAATAATCCATAAAATGAAGCAACTATCGTACCAATCAGTAAACCTAATAGTATGGCAATAGATTTTATAAACCCTTTTGATAATCGTTGTATAATTAAAATAATGACTAGTGTGAAGACACCTAGGAATATATTTTTAGCATCTCCATAATTTTTCTCACCTTCTCCTCCAGCTAAATAGTTCATAGCTACTGGCATTAAAGTGATACCGATGATTGTCACTACACTACCTGTAACAACTGGTGGAAATAATTTTACTAAATATGAGAAAAATGGAGAAATTAAGACAACAATAATACCCGATAAGAATATTGAACCATACAAGACACCAATACCATGTGTATTACCAACTAGAATCATTGGTGCAACAGCAGTAAATGTGCATCCCAAGACTACCGGTAGTCCAATACCTATTCCTTTATAAACTTGTAAAAATGTTGCCACACCACACATAAAGATATCAATAGAAACTAAATATGCAACTTCTTCTGGTGTGAACTTAAGAGCAGAACCTACAATAATAGGTACCATTATGGCCCCGGCATACATAGCGAGTAAATGTTGAATACTTAATATAAAATTTTTCATTTTATTCGCCTACCAACTTGACTTCATTTCCTAATAAAGAAGCAACTTGGCAAAGTGATAACACTTCTAATCCTTCAGATTCTAATTTTTCTCTACCTGGTTGGAAACTTTTTTCAATAACAATTCCTATTCCTGATGTTGTAGCATGAGCAGCTTTCACTAAACGATGTAAACCTAATGATGCTTCACCGTTCGCTAAAAAGTCATCGATAATTAATACGTGATCATCTTCATTTAAAAATTGTTTCGAAATAACCACTGTACTTGTTGTATTTTTTGTAAATGAGTGAATATCTGTGTGATAAAACTCAGACGTCATTGTAGATGGTTTTGCTTTTTTAGCAAATAAACACGGAACATCTAAATGTAAAGAAGCCATAATTGCTGGTGCGATACCAGAAGCCTCAATAGTAAGTACTTTCGTAATTTTCTTATCTTTGAAGTGTTCAGTAATGACTTGACCAACTTCGTACATTAACTTTGCATCAATTTGGTGATTTAAAAATGAATCAACTTTAAGAATCTTCTCGTCGATTACCACACCGTCTTCTTTAACTCTATCTTGTAGTGTCCTCACACTACTCGCCTCCTCATTTAGATTAAAAAAAACACACCTTAATCCTAAAAAATAGGTAAGATGAGTAAAAAATAATATAAAACCACACCATTTTAGATAGTCTGATTCCAATGTTATTCATTTACTCATAGTCGTGTCATTTAAGGCAACACGGTAGAAACTTCTAAAGCCATATCCTTCAGATTATATGAGTTTTTAGTAATAAATTATTCATTGATAATAACAAAGTATCAGTATTTTTACAATAGGCAAAACCTTATAATCACGCGATTTAAACAGTATTTAAATAAACTGAATTGTTTAAATAATTAGAAAGTTGGTTTATTTTTGTTTGATTCCTTTCTACAAGGGTATTTGTGAATTATATTGTATTTATATAAACAATATTTATTAAGTTTTAAGCGCAAGAGAATAATCACTATTTATCAGATTTTTACACATTACAAATTTATGGAGGTTTTAGTATGGGTAAAATAGAAAAGTTTAATAACGAAAGTGATTTATTGCAACGTATTGATGAATTAAAGCAAGAAGGCGCAGGAGAAAGTGATTTACAAGTTATCTCTGAGGATAAGTTAGAAGATAACTCTTTAGATTACACAGATGTTAAAGTTAAAAGCTCAAGAGGATCATTTAGTGATAAGATTACGGCATTATTCTCTGGTGAAAGTTCTGAGGAAAGAGTTTTATCAAGTTTACATGTTCCAGAAGAGAAATTAGATGAGTACAAAGCAGATTTAAATAACGGCAAGATCTTGTTATATATTGATAATGATAATTTAGATGATAGTAAAAACTATGATTCAGAACACCCTAAAGGTTCTCAATCAGGAAATGAACATTATGACAATACAAAACCATTTTCAAATGAAGGGAATGAAGAAAGTGGCGTTTCTAAAGGAACAGCTGCTGGTGCAGGCGTAGGAGCTGGTGCTGCTGCAGCTAGTTCATCTAAGAATGATAACGATACTTCTCATGATCAAAATGAATTTGGCAATACTGATAAAGAAAATGAGTTTAACCAAAACGATGATGTTTCTAGAAGTGAAAATTCTCGTAATCAAAACGAATTTGGCAATGCTGATAAAGAAAATGAATTTAACCGAAGCGATGACGTTTCTAATAATGATGTTTCTCGTAATTCAAATGAAGACAATGATACAAATGGCGTTTCTAAAGGAACAGTTGCCGGTGCAGGATTAGGAGCTGGTGCTGCTGGTGCCGCTGCAGCTAGTTCATCTAAGAACGATAATGACACTTCTCAAAATCAAAATGAATTTGGCAACGCTGAAAGAGAAAATGAATTTAACCGAAATGACGACGTTTCTAATAATGATTTAACTCATAATACAACAGAAAAAACGGATTCACCTTCATTTGATAATGAAGCAGAAACAGATAGATCTACTGACACTAATCGCTATGGCAATAGTATTGATAAGGAAGAAGTTGCACATGATGATGTAGACAATTCTAATTTTGCTGATAATAATGATGACACTTCCACTTCAGCAAACTTAGCAGGTGCATCAGGACTTGGCGCTGCTGGTTATGCAAACAAACAGTCTGATGAACAAGAAACACAAGTAAACGATGAAGATAATCGTAAAGTATACTCTAGTGATAACGAAAGAGATTTAGAAGCATTAAATAATAGAGAAAAAACAAATACCACTTATCGCGAAACGGATAATGTTAAAGACCAACGAGATCTTTCAAGAAATGATGATTCATCATTCTCAAGAGTTCACGATGATGATGTGGAAGCAGAACGTTCAACATTAAATTATGATAAGCCAAATGAAAGTGTTGAGCCACCTGCATCAAACGTAGATACAACACGTGAATCTAATTTCTCAACTAGTCAAAATGAAAGAGATACTAACATTAATGCATCTAATCAATCATTTAATGATGGTACTCGAAATGACAAAGATGAAGATTCTGTTCAATTACATGAAGAACGTTTAAATGTAGATAAAGAGAACGTTGAAACTGGTGAGGCATCAGTTGATAAACGCGTAGTTGAAGAACAAGAAGAATTTGATGTACCAGTTGAACGCGAAGAAGTTACAATTGAGCGTCGACCAGTTAATGAGAAAGTTGACGAAGACTTCAACGCACAAGGAGACGACTCAGTACGTGTTCCATTACACGAAGAACGCGTAAATGTTGATAAAGAGAATGTTGTATCTGAAGAAATAGTTATCAAGAAAAATAAAGTTCAAGATACAGAGCATGTATCTGAAAAAGTAAGACATGAAGAAGCAGATATAAACAATCCAACAGACGATAATAATAGACGATAAACTTAATACTTAAGAGGCTGAGACAAATTAATTGTCTCAGCCTCTTCCTACGATTAGTCAAGTACTAGTATTAAAAAATGGCATACTAAAATAGACCTTATGATTTTATTTTTTTTAATAAGGTGTTAATATATA